>JAIRRE010000041.1 GCA_031256125.1 Burkholderiaceae bacterium | reverse complement strand
CGCAGATAGCGGCCCACGCCCATGACGGTGCCGCCGGTGCCCACGCCGGCGACGAACGCATCGGGGCGCACGCCGCAGGTTTGCAACTGCGCCCACAGTTCCGGCCCGGTCGTCAAATAATGCGCCTGGCTGTTGTCGTGGTTGGAAAACTGGCACGGTAAAAAAGCGCCCGGCGTCTGCGCCGCAAACTGCTCGCTTTTCTGGATGCTGCCCAGAAAACCGCCTTCCGCGCGGCTGACCAGGTGCACCCGCGCGCCGAAACTCTCGATCAGACTGATGCGCTCGCGGCTCATCCAGTCCGGCATGAAGATTACTACCGGGCAGCCCAGAAAAGCGCCCAGCGCCGAAAAGGCGATGCCGGTGTTGCCGCTGGTGGCCTCGGCGATGGGCGCGCCCGGTTGCAGCCGCCCCTGTTCGATGGCCCGCCACAGAATGTGCAACGCCATCCGGTCCTTGATGCTGCCGGTCAGGTTGTAATGCTCGGCCTTGGCATAAACCCGCCGCGGCTGGCCCCGATACGTGCAATCAATCTGCAACAGCGGCGTGTTGCCGATCAGTCCGGTCAATTGCCGGAGTTTTTGTAGCATGGGTTGTTGCACAGCGTTATTTTTTATCTGCGTCCGATTCCAGTTGCGGCAGCATCGACCCGCCGCCCAGTTGCAGCAGCCCGGCCTGGGCATAGACGGCCAGTTTGCCGCGCGTGTCGGTGATGTCGAGGTTGCGCATGGTCAACTGCCCAATGCGGTCGGCGGGAGTGAAGGGCGCGTTTTCGACCTTTTCCATCGACAAGCGTTCGGGCGCGTAGGTCAGATTGGGCGATTCGGTGTTGAGGATCGAGTAATCGTTGCCGCGCCGCAGTTCCAGCGTGACTTCGCCGGTAATGGCGCGCGCCACCCAGCGCTGGGCGGTTTCGCGCAGCATGATGGCTTGCGGGTCGAACCAGCGGCCCTGGTACAGCAGGCGTCCTAGCTTGATACCGTTGATGCGGTACTGCTCGATGGTGTCCTCGTTGTGGATGCCGGTAATCAGGCGCTCGTAGGCCGCGAACAACAGCGCCATGCCCGGCGCTTCGTAGATGCCGCGGCTCTTGGCCTCGATGATGCGGTTTTCGATCTGATCGCTCATGCCCAGACCGTGCCGCCCACCGATGCGGTTGGCCTCCAGCAGCAGATCGACCGGGCTGGCGAAGGTTTTGCCGTTCAGGGCCACCGGCGCGCCATCTTCGAAGCGCACCCGCACCTCCTCCGGCGCAATGGCCACGTCATCGCGCCAGAATGCCGCGCCCATGATCGGTTGCACGATGCGGATGCCGCTATTCAGGTATTCCAGATCCTTGGCCTCGTGCGTCGCGCCGAGCATGTTGGAATCGGTCGAATAGGCCTTTTCCGCCGACATCTTGTAGTCGAACCCGGCTTGTTGCAGGAAGGCCGACATTTCCGCGCGCCCGCCCAGCTCGTCGATAAAACGCTGATCCAGCCAGGGCTTGTAGATTTTGAGTTGCGGATTAGCCACCAGGCCGTAGCGGTAGAAGCGCTCGATGTCGTTGCCCTTATAGGTGCTGCCGTCGCCCCAGATGTTGACGCCGTCCTCCTTCATCGCCGCCACCAGCATGGTGCCCGTCACGGCCCGGCCCAGCGGCGTGGTGTTGAAATACACCGCGCCCGCGGTGCGGATGTGAAAGGCTCCGCATTGCAGCGCCGCGATGCCTTCATGCGCCAGTTGCGTACGGCAGTCGATCAGGCGCGCTTTTTCAGCGCCGTAGGCCAGCGCCTTACGCGGGATGGCGTCGTAATCGCTCTCGTCGGGCTGGCCCAGATTGGCGGTGTAGGCATAGGGAATCGCGCCTTTCTGGCGCATCCACAACAGGGCGGCGCTGGTGTCCAGGCCGCCGGAAAAGGCAATGCCGACCTTCTGGCCGGCGGGCAGGGATTGCAGGATGGTGGACATGGGCAATGTACGCAAATGGAACCGCGTATTGTCCGTCAGTCCGCCCTGTCAAACGGGGGCGCTGATCGGGGCAGCTTCCTTGGGCGGTCGCGCGCCGAAGATCGCCGTACCCACGCGCACCAGCGTCGTGCCTTCGGCGATGGCGGCTTCCAGATCGGCGCTCATGCCCATCGACAGGGTATCCAGCGGCAGCCCGGCTTGGCGCAGCGTGTCGAACAACGCACGGGCGCGGACGTGCCAGGCGCGCATTTGCGCCTCCGACGCGGGATCGGGAATGGTCATGATGCCGCGCAGCCGCAGGTTAGGCAAGGCGTTGACGGCTTGCGCCAGCGCCAGTGCATCGGCGGGCGCAACGCCCGATTTGCTCGCGCCGCCGTCGATGTTGACCTGGATGCAGACATTGAGCAGCGGCTTGCCAGCGGGCCGCTGCGCTGACAAGCGCTCGGCGATTTTCAGGCGATCAAGGCTGTGCACCCAGTCGAAATGCTCGGCCACCGGGCGCGTCTTGTTGCCTTGCAACGGGCCGATACAGTGCCATTGAATGCCGGGTAAATCGGCCAGCGCGGCGATTTTTTCCACGCCTTCCTGCACGTAGTTTTCACCGAAAGCGCGCTGGCCGGCGTCGTAGGCGGCGCGCACGGCGTCGGCGGGCTGGGTTTTGGAAACTGCCAGCAACGTGACTTGGCTCGCATCACGCCCGGCTTGCGCACAGGCCGCCACGATACGCGCGCGCACGCTTTGAAGATGGGTAGCAATCGTCGCCATAATCGGCACAGGGTAACAAATTAGCACCCTGCCATCCTGAAAGAGAGAAGTCGTACACCGTGGACATTACGCAATTGCTGGCTTTTGGCGTCAAGAACAAGGCATCGGATTTACACCTATCGGCGGGTTTGCCGCCCATGATTCGCGTTCACGGCGACGTGCGGCGCCTGAACGTCGATCCGCTCGATCACCAGCAGGTGTTCGCGATGCTCTACGACATCATGAACGACACGCAGCGCAAGGTTTATGAACAAAACCTGGAGGTCGATTTTTCGTTCGAGATCGAAGGGCTGGCGCGTTTTCGCGTCAACGCCTTCAACCAGGCACGCGGCGCGGCGGGCACGCTGCGCACCATTCCGAGCAAGATACTTTCGCTCGAGCAGCTCGACGCGCCGGCGATTTTTGGCGAGCTTGCGCTCAAGCCGCGCGGGCTGGTGCTGGTAACCGGGCCGACCGGTTCGGGCAAATCGACCACGCTGGCGGCTATGGTCAACCACCTCAACGAAAGCGAATATGCGCACGTGCTGACAGTGGAAGACCCCATCGAATTCGTGCACGAATCCAAGAAGTGCCTTATCAACCAGCGCGAAGTGGGGCCGCATACCCATTCATTCGCCAACGCGCTGCGTTCAGCCTTGCGCGAAGACCCGGACGCGATTCTGGTGGGCGAGTTGCGCGACCTGGAAACCATCCGCCTGGCCATGACTGCCGCCGAAACCGGGCACCTGGTATTTGGCACGCTGCACACCAGCAGCGCGGCCAAGACCATCGACCGCATCATCGACGTGTTCCCCCCGGAGGAAAAGGAAATGGTGCGCGCGATGCTCTCCGAATCGCTGGTGGCGGTGATCTCGCAAACGCTGTGCAAGCTCAAGGATGGCAGCGGGCGCGTGGCCGCGCACGAGATCATGATCGGCACGCCGGCCATCCGCAACCTGATCCGCGAATCGAAAGTGGCGCAGATGTATTCGGTCATCCAGACCAGCAGCAACATCGGTATGCAGACGCTCGACCAGAATCTGGCCAACCTGATGCGCCGCAACCTTATCAACGGCAGCGAGGCACGCGGCAAGGCCAAAATTCCCGAAAATTTTTCGGGTTGACACGCTCCCGGCTACGCTTCGATTCCCGCCGCCCCCGTCAGTCAAGGATTTCTCGCTTATGGAACACAGCCAGGCCAGCGCATCCGTCAACGACTTGCTCGCACTGCTGGTCGCGCGCAAAGGCAGCGACCTATTCATCACCGCCGATTTCCCGCCCGCCCTCAAAGTGGACGGTAAGATCGTCAAAATTTCGGAAGAGCTTTTGAGCGCGGCCCACACGGTGGCGCTGGTGCGGTCGGTCATGAACGACAAGCAGGCCGCCGAATTTGAACGCACCAAGGAATGCAATTTCGCCATCGCCCCCGCGGGCATCGGGCGCTTTCGCGTCAACGCCTTCGTGCAGCAGGGCAATGTAGGCATGGTGCTGCGCACCATTCCGCAGCAAATTCCCACCATCGACGAGCTGGGCCTGCCGCAAATCCTCAAGGACATCGCCATGACCAAGCGGGGTCTGGCGGTCATGGTGGGCGGTACCGGCACCGGCAAATCCACCACGCTGGCGGCGATCATCGACTGGCGCAACGCCTACTCGCACGGCCACATCATCTCGGTGGAAGACCCCATCGAGTTCGTGCACTCGCACAAAAACTGCATCGTCACCCAGCGCGAAATCGGCATCGACACCGACAACTGGGAAGTCGCCCTCAAAAACACCCTGCGTCAGGCCCCGGACGTGATCGTGATGGGCGAAATCCGCGACCGCGAAACGATGGAACACGCCATCGCCTTCGCCGAAACCGGCCACCTGTGCCTGGCCACGCTGCACGCCAACAATGCCAATCAGGCGCTGGAGCGGATCGTCAACTTCTTCCCCGACGAACGGCGTGCGCAAATCCTGATGGACCTGTCGATGAACCTGCGCGGTTTCGTCTCGCAACGCCTGATTCCCCGGCAAGACACCCGTGGCCGCGTTGCGGCGGTGGAGATCATGATTAATTCGCCGCTCATCGCCGACCACATCTTCAAAGGGGAAGTCAACCTGATTAGAGACGTGATGAGCAAAAGCACCGAGCTGGGTATGCAAACGTTCGACCAGCACCTGTACGCGCTGTTCGAGGACGGCTTTATCAGCTACGAGAACGCGCTGCGCAATGCCGACTCGGCCAACGACCTGCGCCTGAACATCAAGCTCAACAGCAAACACGCCCGTCAGTCCGATCTGGCCAAGGGCACCGAACATCTCCATATCGTCTGACGGCCGCCCGGCGTTGGGGTAGCGCTGGAACCATCTGCGGCTGGGCCGCCGCTGCCATAGCACTATCCCGCAAGTTGGGGGGCTACCCTCTCCCCCAGCCCCTCCCCCGCAAGCGGGGGAGGGTGGCCGAAGGCCGGGAGAGGGGCTGCTGCCATACATATCCAAATTCTGTGAAAGTGAAGCCATGAAATTCTTGTACCCCATCATCCGCGTTGTTTTGACCTGCGCCGTCGCGTCCACGGCTTTGCTGGCGGGTGCCGATGCCTGGGCTGATTTGACGGCGGATCAGGTTGGTACCCTTACTGGAAAAGTTATCAGATTAGGCGACAAAGCCGCCTTGGAAACGCTGATGACCGAAGCGCAAAAGGGAAATCAATACGCGCAGAACAACCTGGGCGTTCTCTATAACAAAGGCCAAGGCGTTCCACAGGACTACAGCCAAGCAACGCAGTGGTTCCGCAAGGCGGCACAGCAAGGGTCCGCCGACGCGCAGCTCAACCTAGGCGGTCAATATGCTATCGGTCAAGGCGTTCCACAGGACTACAGTGAAGCGGCGCAGTGGTTTCGTAAGGCAGCGGAACAAGGAGGTGCTGAAGCGCAGCATAACTTGGGCATGCTCTATGCCGATGGCCTAGGTGTCCCGCAGGACTACAACCAGGCAGCGCAGTGGTGGCGCAAGGCGGCGGAACAAGGGGTCGCTCTCGCGCAGTACAACCTGGGCATTTTCTATATGAAAGGCCAGGGTGTTTCCCAAGATTACGGCCAGGCAGCACAGTGGTTTCTCAAGGCGGCAGAACAGGGAGACGTCCGTGCGCAGTACAACTTGGGCGTTTTCTATTACCACGGCCAAGGCGTTGAGCAGAATTACGGCCAAGTAGCGCAGTGGTGGTGCAAGGCGGCGGCAGAAGGAGACGCCAACGCACAATATGGCCTAGGCCTGCTCTATGTCAACGGTCAGGGTGTTCCTCGGAGCAAGGTGGTTGCTTATGCTCTGTACAACCTGTCGACTGCACAGGGTAACAAGATCGCATTCAATCATCGCTCGTTCCTTGCCAAAGACATGACGGAACAGGAAATCAACGACGGACGGGCGCTGTCCAGCAAGATGAACGTTCCGGGCAATCTACTCAAGGCACTGGACGCATACTTGGCCGGGTCTGGTTCCAATTGACGTATGCGTCGTGCATAAAAGATCATCCCTCTCCCGCTTGCGGGAGAGGGAGAAGAGGGAGAGTGTTCTTGATGCCCGCTGAAATCCATACCCCCTCTGCCATCGACCCCGCCGCCGCGCGGCGCTGGGCGCGGCTGTCTGCTGCCGCACCCTGGTTGCACGAGGAAATTGGCCGCCGCATGGCCGGGCGGCTGGATGTGATCGGGCTGCCGGTCGCGCGCTGGGCCGATGCTTCAGCGCCGCGCGATGTCCAGGCGGTTCATGCCCTAGTCGCCGTGCATTACCCCAAGGCGCGGGCGTTCGCGCTGGATGAGGCCGGTCGCCTTGCGCCTTATGCGGCTGTCAGCCCAAGCTGGTGGCAACGCTGGCGCGGCGCGGTTGACTCGCCGCAGCCCGCGCCGGAAGGGGCAATGGATATGGTCTGGGCCAATATGTGCGCGCATCAGGCGGCAGACCCCGGCGCGCTACTGGCGGCCTGGCGGCGCGCGCTGGCGCCGGGCGGCTTCGTGATGTTTTCCTGCTTCGGGCCGGACACGCTGCGCGAGTTGCGCGCGCTCTATGCCCGGCTGAGCTGGCCGCCGCCGGCGCAGGATTTCGTGGATATGCACGACTGGGGCGATTGGCTGGTCACTGCGGGTTTTGCCGAGCCGGTGATGGATATGGAGCGCATCACGCTGACCTTCCCCAGCGCGGCGCGGCTGCTGGCCGAGTTGCGCGGGCTGGGCCGCAATTTGCACCCGGCGCGTTTTGCGGGCTTGCGCACGCGCGGCTGGCGCGAGCGGTTGCACGCCGAGTTAGAAACTGCGCTGCGCGCGGATGCGGATCAGCCGCTGGCGTTGACCTTCGAGATCATCTACGGCCACGCGCTGGCGCCGCAGCCGCGCCACGCGGTACAAGCGCAAACCGAAATCCCGCTCGATCAAGTGCGGGCCGCACTGCGGCGCAGGCCGGGCGGATAATCGCCGCCATGCTCAATCGCCGAATCGCTCTTAAAACAATAGCAATCAGCGTTTTTGCGTTGGCCCTTGCGGGGTGCACGCAGTTCCACAGTATGGACATTTCCGGTGCCGGTTATGGCAAGGACTTGCATTTGCCCGATGCCGATGGCAAGCTGCGCCAACTTGCGGATTTTCGCGGCAAGGCGGTGGCGGTGTTCTTCGGCTACACCATGTGCCCGGATGTATGCCCGACCACCTTGACCGATTGGGCGCAAGTCAAAAAGCTGCTGGGGGCGGACGGGGCGCGCTTGCAAGTGTTGTTCGTATCCGTCGATCCGGCGCGCGATAAGCCGATCATCAAACCCTCTGTGACGGCTTTCGATCCCGGCTTTATCGGCCTGGTGCCGGCCAGCAGCGAGCAACTGGCGGCCACGGCGCGCGATTTCAATGTGTATTACCGCAAGGTGGCAGGTCCTACGCCCACCAGTTACACCATGGACCACACGGCAGCCAGCTATATCTACGACCCGCAAGGGCGGCTGCGCCTGGCAACCCGGCCCGGCGAAACGCCGCAGGATATGGCCGATGACGTGCGGCGGCTGCTGGACGGCAAATGAAAAACGCCGCCTGGACGGGCGGCGTTTGCGCAGGGGTAATACCGGCCAGTCAGGCGTACTCGGCCAGTTCGGCCTTCATTTTTTTCATTGCCGCCGCCTCGATCTGGCGGATGCGTTCGGCCGAGACGCCGTATTCGGCGGCCAATTCGTGCAGCGTTTTGCCGCCGCTGCCATCGTCATTGACGTTGAGCCAGCGTTCGGTGACGATGCGGCGGCTGCGCGCGTCCAGCTTGTCCAGCGCCTGCCCGATGCCGACGGTGGACAGGCGCTCGCGCTGCGCCGATTCCAGCATGGCGGCCGGTTCGTGCGTTTCGTCGGCCAGCCAGGTGATGGGGCCAAGCGCGGGTTCGTCGGCGTCCACCGGGGTGGGGTCGAGCACTACGTCGCCGCCGGCCAGGCGCATTTCCATCTCGCGCACTTCTTCGGGCTTGACGCTCAACTGCCGCGCCACCATTCCGATCTGCGCCTCGGTCAGCGCCTCGCGCGGGGGCGCATCGGCCACGGCATCTTCGGCGCGCAAGTTTTGCTTCATCGAGCGCAAATTGAAAAACAACTTGCGCTGCGCCTTGGTGGTGGCGACCCTGACCATGCGCCAGTTGCGCAAAATGTATTCGTGGATTTCGGCCTTGATCCAGTGCAGCGCATAGCTCACCAGCCGCACGCCCTGGTCGGGATCGAACCGCCGCACGGCTTTCATCAGGCCAATGTTGCCTTCCTGAATCAGGTCGCCTTGCGGCAGCCCGTAGCCCAAATACTGGCGCGAGACCGAGACTACCAGTCGCAGGTGCGACAGCACCATGCGCCCGGCCGCTTCCAGGCTGCCGGAATCGCGCAGTTCGCGGGCGTAACGCTGTTCTTCTTCCGGCGTGAGCATGGGCAGGCGGTTGACGGCGGCAACGTAAGCATCCAGATTGCCCACCGGCGGCACCACAGACCAAGGGTTGGCCACGGCCACGGCGTTGCCAGCGGCCTTGGGAGCGGCAAGTGTCGATTCGGTCATGGTTAATATCCTTTCATATTGGTTGGGTATTTTAGCACTCTGGGGTCGAGAGTGCCAAAGCCGTGCGAGTGATCCACAGAATGGCTGCGGCGCGACACCTCCCTACGGAAAAACATCGTTGAGGTGTGTTTACATTCTATTACAACCCGAAGGAAAGGGTGTTTGCACTTGACGGGCTGCGCTGAGCGCACAGACCTTTATTGTTGGCTCAGCCACGCATCCTTGGGCCAAGTGATGACGTGCGCTCGGCGGTAAAACGTTGTCTCAACCTTCCTTGCCCTTGGTAAACAGACCCTGAATTGCGCTTTGGATGTCCGCTGGCAGAACAATGGTTTTGGCGTTGGTCGAAGTGGCCAAGCCGTTCATCGCATTGAGATATTTTTCGCCCAGCAGGTAGCGCATCGGGGCGTCCTGCCCACCCAGCGCGTCGGCCACGCGGCGGATGGCCTGCGCACTGGCCTCGGCCAGCGTGACCTGCGCCTCGGCGTCGCGCCGCGCCGATTCCAGCCGCGCTTCCGCTTGCAAAATGGCGGCCTGCTTGGCGCCCTCGGCCTTGGTGACGGTGGCCTTGCGTTCGCGCTCGGCGCTGGCTTGCGCCTCCATCGCCTTTTGCATGGAGGGCGAGGGGCTGATGTCCTGCAACTCCACCGATTTGACCGACAGCCCCCAATCGAGCACTTCGTCGGCGATGCTCTCGCGCAGCCGCGCCTTGATCTTGTCGCGGCTCGATAGCGCCGCGTCCAGATCCATCTCGCCGATGATGGAGCGCAGCGTGGTCATGATGAGGTTGCGAATCGCCTCGGCGAAATTGACCACGCCGTAAACCGCTTTGACCGGATCGGTGACCTTGATGAAGGCAATGGCGTTGGTCACGATGACGGCGTTGTCGTGCGTGATGACTTCCTGCTTTTGCACGTCCAGGATGATGTCTTTGGTGACCAGCTTGTAGGCCACATGGTCGAGGTAGGGAATGATGACGGTCAGCCCCGGCAGCAGCGTGCCGTGGTATTTGCCCAGGCGCTCGACGATCCACTCCTCGCCCTGCGGCACGATGCGGATGCCCTTGACCAGCGTAACGACCACGAATACCAGAATGACAACGATAACAATCAATCCACCGGAAGCAATCATGAAACAACTCCTTGAATTTTGGTCACAGTAATTAAATTACCTTCGACGCGGGCGATGCGCACGCGCTCACCTGCGGCTATGGACTCATTGGCAATGCAGGGCCAAACCTCGCTGCCGAGCACCGGTTTTTGAAAACGCACCTCGCCCTTGCCAAACGGCGCCACGGCTTTCGATAACAGTCCGACTTCGCCAATCGCGGCATCGGCCATGCCCGCGCGCGTTTTGTAAACATTGGACTGGAATACGCGAAACCACAACACCACCAGCGCCACCGACAGCACCAGCCACAGCGTCAACTCCGCCGTCAACCCAAGACTGGGCAACAGCGCCAGCAGCAGGCCAACGGCCACCGCCGCCACGCCGAACCACACCAGAACGAACATCGGCAGCGCCAACTCGGCCAGCAGCA
Organism: Burkholderiaceae bacterium; assembly: GCA_031256125.1. Classification (GTDB taxonomy): domain Bacteria; phylum Pseudomonadota; class Gammaproteobacteria; order Burkholderiales; family Burkholderiaceae_C; genus Ottowia. The sequence continues at coordinate 2,058 of JAIRRE010000041.1, read as the reverse complement.
GCGCCACACCGAGCACGATCCAGTACCACCATTGGAGATGCGGGAAAGACATGCGAGAACCTCAATCCACCCTTATAAAGGTCATGCAGCATAACTGACATCCTGGGATGCTCTGCACAAGTCGCCGCGCCGCATGGATCTGCGGACCCGGGCGGTCTGCTGGGTTGCAAATCCTCGCCAGAGCTACGGCTGCGGTTTGCGCCTTGCATCCCATCCCGATCCGCAGTGCCCGCTTGCCGCTTGACTTATGCAGAGCATCCCTTGAGCATACGCGGCGCTGGCGTGGCCGCAGTTGCCTGTCCACAACAGGCGGGGGGCGACTCAGCCACAAGGCTCAAAATGCTCAAGAAATAAGCCATTCATGTTTTATCCTATTTTGCGAAAACAGCGCAATCAGCGCCAAACCCGGTCTATGGCTTAAAAAACAGGCGAAATGAAATCTGAAAATAAAACAGTTGGACAGGGGATAGGGCAGGGCAGGCGCGCATATTTATTGTTTTCTCGTCCAGCCCAAAGGGATCCATTCCAGTGACTGGGTTGAAAGGATAGTGGTATAGATGAATACCTCCCGCAAGCCCAATTGGATCCTGATTGATATAAACCCCGATTTTCGGATCGTAATATCTAAATCTGTTGTAGTACAACCCGGTCTCCCGATCATGGTACTGCCCCGGCAGCCGGATGTTCTGCTCTATGTCTTGCGGGTTGTATTCTTCTTCAATATTGCCCCAGGGATCGAGTTGCGCCGCCCAGACAATCTGCCCCTGCTGATCCGTCAACGCCAGCGGCGTTCCCAAGAGGTTGCAGTGAAAGTAATGCACCACAATATCCGTGGCGCGCTGGGCCTGTTGGGCTTGTTCCAGCCCTTGCCGTACCCTGGCAATCAGGGCATCGGGGTCTACACCCATTCTGCCGATGATGCTGCGGCTCAAGGGCGTAAGGCGGTCTTCAAGCAGATATTGGATGTTTTGCTCCATTGCTTTGGACGCGCTGCCCAGCACCGCGGTTACCCCCGGATCGTTGGGGGTGATCGACCATGCCGCCTGCGCCGCCTGCATTAGCAGGGACGGTTTTGCCTGCGGATCGCCTTGTATCGTCTTGCTCAACCGCACCATCGGCGCAAAGACGCCGGGTTCGTAAACTGTGTGCACAATGTGGCGCGTGCCGTCGTCTCTTACGGTTTCGGTGCGCACCTGCCGGTCGCTGTCCCAGCCGAAGTAGGTGATGTGTTCCTGGCCTTGATCGTCGGTGTAGGTTTTTTTCAAACGGCGGCCCAAGGCGTCGTAGATATAGCGGCATTGACTGGCGGCTACGGCATAGCCCCGGCCTATGACGCGGGCGATTTCCACCTGCGTCAACTGGTTAGCACCGTCGTAGGACAGGCGCTGGCGCGGATATTGGCCCTGCTGGTTTTGCTTCAGACTCATTTGCTCGACCCGGCTGCCCTGCGTGTTGTAGCGCCATGCCTGGTCTTCGTAGTAACCGATGCGGTTGTCCGGCCATTGCTCGACCGTGCCGTCCGGGTTGGATGCGCTGTCTGCTTGCAGCAGGTTGAAGCTCGGATCTTTCCAGCCCTGATAGACCGTCGCGGCCCAGTCCTGCTGCTGCCGGTTTTCGCCGGCGAGTTGTGGGATTGGCAGCCGGTTGCCCGCCGGGTCGATGGTCCAGCGCTGGCTGATTTCGGGGGCGATTGCTTCATTCACCGCCCGCAGCCAGGCGCTGGTGTCGTAAGTGGATTGTGAGCGCAAACGACCAGCTCCGTCATAACCGTAACGGAGGGTCTGCTGGGGCATTTGGATGGCGATGAGTCGGTCCAAAGGATCGTAATGATACTGGTGGCTGGTGACTTGACCGATGAGGGTTGGCGGCGTGCCCAGGCCTTGGAGTCCCTCGAAGTTGATCTCGCTCAAGCGCCCCAGGCTGTCGCGGCTGCGGGTGATCCGCAGTTCCTGTTGTTTTTCCAGGCCGTGCAGATAGCGCTGGGTTTCCCGGTGCAGTCTGTCGCGGTCGAAGTCGATCAGGCTCTGGTTGTTGAGGGTCAAGCTATGGACATGGCCC
>JAIRRE010000003.1 GCA_031256125.1 Burkholderiaceae bacterium | reverse complement strand
GCCCAACGCGCCGACCACGCTGGTAATGTTAACGATGCGCCCCCAGCGCTGCTTCATCATCGGGCGGATCGCCGCGCGACACAGGCGGAACACCGCCTTGAGGTTGGTGTCGATCACCGCGTCCCAATCGTCATCTTTCATCCGCATGGCGAGCTGGTCGCGCGTGATACCGGCGTTGTTAACCAGCACATGCAGCGCGCCAGATTGTTTGACCACTGCATCGACCAGCGACTCCGCCGCCGGAGCATCGGTTACGTCCAGCGCCACACCCCGGCAACCGTTTGCGCCCGGAACGGCGGCCAATGCCGCGCCGATTTGAGCCGCGCCTGCTTCGGTCGTGGCAGTGCCGGTCACGGCATAGCCGCGCGCGGCCAATTCGCGCGCGATGGCCGCGCCAATACCGCGCGATGCGCCGGTCACCAGGGCGGTTTTCTGCGCGCCGGCAAGAGTGTTGGATAGGGTTTCGGTCACGGAAGCGTTCTCCTCATCAAGCCAACAAAGCCTTGACCTCGGCCAGCGTGGCCGGATCGTATAGTGCGGCGCTTTGCAGCCCAGCGTCGATGCGTTTTGTCATGCCCGTCAACGCCTTGCCGGGGCCGCATTCGATGACGGCCTGCGCACCCAGGCTTTTGAGCTTGCCCACGCACTCGACCCAACGCACCGGGCTGAATGCCTGGCGATACAGGGCGTTCCGGATGCGCGCCGGATCGCTTTCCACGGCCACGTCGACATTGTTGACCACGGGGATTTGCGGCGCGGTCAGGGGCGCCTGCGCCAGCGCCGCCTTGAGCCGCTCGGCGGCGGGCTTCATCAGGCTGGAATGAAACGGCGCGGAAACCGGCAGCGGCAGCGCGCGCTTGGCGCCCAGACCTTTCAAGACTTCGCAGGCTTTTTCAACCGCCATCTTGGTGCCGGCGATTACCGTCTGCGCTGGATCGTTGAAGTTGACCGCCTCGACCACCTCGCCCGCACTCAGCCTTCGGCTAATTTCGGCACAACCAGCCCGCACTTGGTCGCCATCAAGACCCAGAATAGCCGCCATCGCGCCCTGGCCGACCGGCACTGCCTCCTGCATGGCTTGCGCGCGCAGCCGCACCAGCGGCGCGGCTGCCGCCAGCGGCAACGCCCCGGCAGCCACCAGCGCGGCGTATTCACCCAGCGAGTGTCCGGCCAGTGCGACGGGCAGATCGCCCCCCTCGGCCCGCCATACTTGCCACGCGGCGATACCGGCCACCAGCATGACCGGCTGGGTATTGGTAGTCAGGCCCAGCGTTTCCTTGGGGCCGGCGTGGATCAGCGCAGTAAGGTCTTCATGCAGCGCCTCGGAGGCTTCGGCCAGTGTCTGACGCACGACAGGGTGATCGCCCCAGGCGTCCAGCATCCCGACTGACTGCGAGCCTTGGCCCGGGAATACAAATGCAGCAGGTTTCATCGGTAATCAAAAAAGAGGTCGAACGTTGAGTGTTGGGCGTTAAGCGGATGCCGGTTAATCGTCCTGGCTGCCCTGGACGATAAAAACTCAGAACACGGCCAGTACCGCCCCCCAAGTCAGGCCGCCGCCCACGGCTTCGAGCAGCAGGGTCTGACCGCGTTTGATCTGCCCGGCGCGCACGCCGCTGTCAAGCGCCAGCGGTACCGACGCCGCCGAGGTGTTGCCGTGTTGATCGACCGTCACGATCATCTTTTCGGGTGGCAGGTGTAATTTTTTGGCCGATCCCAGCATGATGCGGATGTTGGCCTGGTGCGGCACCAGCCAGTCAATATCGGCCTCGGTCTTGCCAGCCTTGGCAAGCACGGCGCGCGCGGTTTCGCCGAGTACCGTGATGGCGTGCTTGAACACCAACTGCCCTTCCATTCTGACGAACGGGTCGCCCAACACCCGTCCGCCCGCAACATTACCCGGAACGCACAGGATATTGACCAGCCCGCCGTCGGCATGCAAGTCGGTCGCCAAAATACCAGGCCAGCCGCTGGCCTCCAGTATCACAGCGCCCGCGCCGTCGCCAAACAGCACGCAGGTGGTACGGTCGCTGAAATCGAGGATACGGCTGAACACCTCCGCGCCGACCACCAGCGACTTGCTGGCCGCGCCGCTCTGGATCATTGCGTCGGCAACCGCCAGCGCATGAATGAAGCCGCTGCACACCGCCTGCACGTCAAAGGCCGGACAACCGGCGATGCCCAATTTGTGTTGCAGGATCGCGGCGGTGGAAGGAAATACCACGTCCGGGGTGGAGGTCGCCACGATGATCAGGTCAATCTCGCCGGGTTGCACGCCCGCCGCCGCCAGCGCGCGCCGCGCGGCCTCGGCGCCCAGGTCGCTGCTCGCTACATCGGGATCGGCGAAGTGCCGCGCGCGAATGCCAGTGCGCTCGACGATCCATTCGTCGGAGGTCTCGATGCCGCACCGTGCCAAATCGGCCGCCAGCTCGGCATTGGTCACGCGCCGCGGAGGCAAAAAGCTGCCGGTGCCGGCAATTCGGGAATAGCGTCGCGTCATGGGAAAAGAAAAGTAATCGGTACCCGGTTAGTCGACCACTCCAGATGCCGACGGCGCAACCTGCATGGCGGCGGCAGCCTGCGCATCCGGTGCCAGCAACGGCGCGGCATGGGCAACGCGCATCTGCACCCGTTCGAGCAACTGGTTTCGAGCCGCATCATAGGCATACTTCAAAGCGCAACCAAACGCCATGACATCCGCCGAACCGTGGCTTTTGAACACCAGTCCGCGCAAACCCAACAGCGGCGCGCCGTTGTAGCGTCGATGATCCATGCGACTTTTGAGGCCGCGCATGGCGGGCAACGCTAGCAGCGCCGCTAGCCGGTTGAACAGGTTGCGCGTGAATTCCCGTCGCAGCAAGCTGCCGATCATGGTCGCCGTTCCCTCAATGGTTTTGATCACCGCGTTACCCACAAACCCGTCGCACACCACGATGTCGGCGGTACCCTTGAAAATGTCATTGCCTTCGACGTTACCCACAAAATTCAGGTCGCCCGCCTTGGCGGCGGCGCGCAGTAGCTCGCCTGCGCGCTTGATAACCTCGCTGCCCTTGATCGCCTCTTCGCCGATATTGAGCAGGCCCACCGTCGGTTCGGGATCATTATGAAGCACAGACACCAGAGCCGACCCCATTACCGCAAATTGCAGCAAGTGTTCGGCACTGCAATCGACATTGGCGCCCAGGTCCAGCACCGTGGTCACGCCGCCTTTCATGTTGGGCAGTTGCGAGGCAATGGCTGGCCGATCGATACCGGGCATGGTCTTGAGCAGGTAACGTGCAATGGCCATCAAGGCGCCGGTATTGCCCGCCGAAACCGCTACCTGCGCCGCGCCGTCCTTGACCTGCTGGATCGCCACCCGCATTGACGAATCTTTTTTCTTGCGCAAAGCCACTTCAATGGCATCCTCCATCGTCACCACCTCGGTGGCGGAAACGATGCGCGCGCGCGAATGTTGAAAAGCGTCCAGATCGGGCGAATTGCCCACCAGCAGCAGGGTCGCGTCTGGCGTGGAATCCAAAAACTGGCGACATGCGGGCAGCGTCACAGACACCCCGTGATCTCCACCCATGCAGTCCACCGCCAAAACGATCATCAATTACCCCAAAAAACTGCCCGGTTTGTTCAACCGGGCATGTTCATATAACTGTAAAAATAGCTAACAAAATTAATTATATTGCGACGTGTTACGCTTCGTCCGCCTCTTGGCTCTTGAGCTTGATGACCTGGCGGCCTCGATAATAGCCATTGGGGCTGATGTGGTGGCGCAGATGTATCTCGCCGGAGGTCGGTTCCACCGCAATGCCTGGCGCCGACAATGCGTTGTGCGAACGGTGCATGCCCCGCTTGGAGGGCGATTTTTTGTTTTGCTGAACGGCCATAAGGGCTCCTGAAAATTAACGCGAAGTTGTTGATTATAAATCGTCTGGTCCGTCCTCGGACGGCTGCCTGCGTTCCCTGAGCGCCGCCAGCGCTACGAAGGGGTGACGCTTGTCTGTGGCAGCCGCGTCCAAACCCGCGTCCCGCGCTGGCAGCGGTTGTGCTCCCGGACAGTGGTCATGGCGCGGCGCCAGCGGCAGCGCCAACAGCAACTCGTCCTCGATCAGGCCATGCAAGTCGAAACGCCGGGAAAGGACCAGCACATCATCTTGCGCGTGCTCGTCCAGTTGCGCCGCTTGCGTCTCATCCTGCGCGAACAGGAAATGCCGGTCCACCGCAACCTCCGTCCACACCGGTTGCAAGCAACGCTGGCAAACCAGCGGCAGGCGCGCGCGCGCGGACAAATGCAACGCCACGCGCGCAATGCCATCCCCCAGCCCGATGTCGCGGCGCATCAACCCCTGCGCCTGCCAGTCGATCATCACCGGCGCATCAGCGGCGATGGTCTGCGCCGCCACATCATCGGCCAGCCTGGGAAAATCCGTCAGCGCCGCCGCGCTCGCCAGCGCGCCCTGTACAGCGGCAAAGCGGGCGATATCGAGATGGCGGGCATCAAACGGTTCGGAAATATGGGAAGACATGTAAGGCAGTGTAAGAGAATCCCGCCATGTTCGCCCCGCCCCGCTCTCTGATTCTCGGATCCACCTCGCGCTACCGGCGTGAGTTGCTCGCGCGCTTGCAAATCCCGTTCGACACCGCCGCGCCGGAGGTTGACGAAACACCGCTGCCCGGCGAATTGCCGCGCGCGCTGGCACAACGGTTGGCCCTGGCCAAGGCGTGGGCGGTGGCGGCGCGCCATCCACAAGCCCTGGTCATCGGCTCGGATCAAGTGGCCGATCTCAACGGCGCGGCCTTAGGAAAACCTGGCACACATGAACGCGCCGCCGCGCAGTTGGCGCGCATGAGTGGTCAGCGCGTGGTATTCCAGACCGCTATCGCCGCGGTCTGTCAAGCGACGGGATATGTCGGACAAGATATGGCCGCCGTCGAAGTGAGATTCCGCACGCTCGCCGCCGACGAAATCGAGCGCTACCTGCGCACCGAGCAGCCCTACGATTGCGCGGGCAGCGCCAAAAGCGAGGGGCTGGGTATCGCGCTGACCGAGGCCATCGTCAGCGACGACCCCACGGCGCTGATCGGTTTGCCGCTGATCCGCACCGCGCGCTTGCTGCGCGCCGCCGGCGTGTTGTTGCCGTGACCGGGATGCAATCGGCGCACCGCTATGGCTATATCAGCGCGCAAAAAGCGGCTCTCACCTGCTGCTTCCGTTGGCGGCATCACCGCTTATTTCGACGCCTGTCCGCCGCCGCAACCGGCCCTGGCCGGGCAGTTCAACCGCGCTACCCGCGTTTGCCCGCCATTTGTGGATGCGATCAACTTCACACGCTGTCATCGGCCAGAATTTTCGCTATCTCCTCTGGCGTAACTGAGCGCGCCACGCCAAAACCGGCGACTTGGCGCGCGCCGATGATGGCAAGGGTGACGAAGCGAAAATCCGGCAACGCCGTCATCATTTCCGCGTCCGGGAAGCGTGCCAGATAGGCCGCGCGCGCCGAGGCATGTTCGGGCGACTCGGGCGCAGGCGTGCGGGCGATGCCCTCCAGCGTCACGCGCGCCAAGTCATGCACCGGGGCTTGGGCTGTCTCGCCCGCCGCGACGAGTACGCTTACGCGCGGATGCGCGGCCATGTTGGCGGTGTGCGCCGCCAGACCGCTGACGTGGATCACCAGACACCGCTGCGCCGCGTCGATGGCGTAGGGCGTCATCGACACGAACGGCTCGCCATCACCGACTCCCAGCGTGGCAAGAGCGGCGGCGCGGCGCGATTGCAGCAACGCGCGCAAGGCGTGTCCAAGACGAGGCAGATGGGACATGATGACGTCAAATGTTAACGTGGGTCTGTGTTTACAACTACTGGATGCTCCGCGTTTGTCGGAATCCATTACCCCTCCTCTGGCGCTTTGCGCGCAAACCGGAGTTGAGGCAACCCCTGATGCGGTCTGCGCCAGCCGCGTCGGACTTGTCCAGCATTGTCCTAACCCAGCACATGGGCCAGACTGAGCAGAATCAGCAGCAGCAGCCAGAGCGCAACGCTGCGCCAAAGCAAGCCCGCGACTTGGGCGAAGTGGCGCGGGTCGGGTTCCGCACCGAATAAAGCGCAGGCGTCGGCAGCGCTGGCGGATGCCGCGTCATCGAGCGGGGTTGCGGGCTCCCAATCGGGCGGGTGCGGCGGCTGGTGCATATCGGCCAGGTCGGCGTGGCAGGATTCAACCGTCGTGGATGCCGCCGTTTTTGCCGCGCTGTCTGCCGGGGAAGGCGCCACGCCCGGCTCGGCGCGAATATCCATCAAGCGCAGGCCGAGCGCCCCGGCGGCGGCGGCCAATACGATGGCATCGTTGTCTGCACTCGCATCCGAGTGACTACCGATACCATCCGCGTCGCGTTGCCGCCAGGCAGCGATGGCATCCTCAAAATTGCCGACGATGGCAAACACCAGCGCCGTGACGCGCGCGGGCAGCCAGTCGATGACCGCCCAGGCCGTCTGAGACACCACCAGCAACCCCGGACTGACGGTAGCGTCGCTCTGGTACGCCTTGTGCCGCCAGTAGCGCGCAGCCAATTCGGCTTGGCGATACAGCACCGCGCCCGCGGGCGCGAGGCCGGGCAGCGCCAGCAAACAAAACCAGAACAGCACGCCGAACACGCAGCGGTGGGCCGAAAGGACGGCATGGCCGATAACCCCGCGCGCGATCACACCCTGCGCGGCATCCTGCGTCGCTGCTGACGCCCTGGCAGCTGTGTTATCGCGTGGCGGCTGACCATATGGCTCGGCCTCGACATCCTGCCACTGCGCCAGCAAATCGCGCGCCTTGGCCTGCTCACTCCGGGCCAGCGCGTCGCGGATAGCGGTGTAGCGGTAGCTGAACTGCCGGAAGCCAAGCGTGAAATACAGCACTACCACATTCCAGACCAACTGACCGAACCAGCCGGCCGCACGCGCGCACACCCAGCCTGCCAGTCCGGCGGCCAGCGCCGGGACCGCCACCGCCAGCGCCCACGCCAACCACGCATGTTTGCGCTCGCCAGCATCGACATATTCGGCGGCGGCGTGTATCCAGCGCCGCAACAGCCCGGTAACGGCATGGTCACGCTCGACGGAGCGAATCTGATCGAGCAGCAACGCAATGACGATGGCGGTAAGAATCATGGCGTAGATGTAATAGGAAGGACGGGGCGCCAAATAAACCAAAGCGCCTCCGCGCTGCACGCTTGTTGTTGCTCAACCGGCAACCCGCAGCCCCTCACACCGCCCCGGCAGCGGCTAGCGCATAGTCACGCACCAAGGTCAGCAGTTCTTCTTCCGAATAGGGCTTGCCCAAGTAGTGGTCCACGCCCAGTTCCCTGGCGTGCTCGCGGTGTTTTTCGGCGATGCGCGAGGTAATCATGATGACGGGTAGATCGCGCAGCCGTTGGTCGGCGCGGATATTGCGCACGAAATCAAAGCCATCCATGCGTGGCATTTCGATGTCGGACAGGACCACTGCCGGGCGCTCCTTCTGCAACTGCTCCAACCCCTGCAAGCCGTCGGCAGCCAGCGCGACACGGTAACCATCGCGTTGCAGCAAACGCTGGGTAACGCGCCGCATGGTGATGGAATCGTCAACCACCAGTACCAGTGGGCTTTCCGCGCGCGACGCGGCGTTTGATGAAGCGGCGCTCGTGCTCCCGTCCCCGGTCACGGCTGCGGCGGGTTGATCGGCGCTGGCGGCGTATGCCTTGGCCCGCGCGCCATACACGGTGGCCAAGGCGACCGGGTTGTAGATCAGCGCCACCGCGCCGGATGCCAGCGCGGTAACCGCGACCAAACCGGGCAAGCGCGCCAATTGCGACCCCAGCGGCTTGACGACCACTTCTTGATTGCCCAGCACTTCATCGACGTGCAGCGCCAGCCGCTGCCCCGCCGAATGGAATATGACCACGGGCAGTGTGCCCGCCGGCGGTCGCTGGCTGTGCGGCGAGCTTTGTAGCAGCGCGCCAGCCCAGAAAAATGGTAGCGGCGCATCCGCGCCGTAGGGCAGAAC
>JAIRRE010000354.1 GCA_031256125.1 Burkholderiaceae bacterium | reverse complement strand
TTGCTGCCCGCCATGCTGCGCGCCGCGGCGCTGCGGTTCTGGCTTTCGCGTCTGTGGGACTTTTACCTGCCGCGCGCGGCCAGCCTGCTCAAACCCCACGACCCGGCGCATTTCGAGCGCATGCTGCGCGCGCGGGTACAACAAACGCACGCCGCGCCGCCGGCCCGGCAGTTCGTCTTATGAAGCTCAACATACTCCCGGCCCGCACCGGTGCCCAGTGGGTGGGACTAGGCATGCGCACATTTTTCAGGCAGCCGCTGGCGCTGGGTGCGTTGACCATTCTATTTTTGATCGCGCTTACCTTCCTGGGGCTGGTCATTCCGGTTGCTGGCAGCATCCTCGCGCTGGTACTGACCCCGGCGTTGACCGTCGGCCTGATGGCTGCCGCGCGCGCTGCCGATGAAGGCAATTTACCGCTGCCGCCGATTCTGTTCATCGCTTTCCGGCAAGGCCCGGCACACGCGCGCGCCATCGTCGCACTGGGCTTGCTGTATGCGGCCGCCATCATGGTCATCATCAGCGTTTTCATGCTAATTGGCAGTGAACAGCTCATCACGTTCCTCCAAAGCGCTTCGCAACAACCCACGCCCGAACAGTTCGAGCAACAGGCTGCGGCGCTGGCGGCGCTGATTGGCAACCCGGCCGTCCAAATCGCCCTACTGGTTGCTCTGGCGCTCTACGCGCTGGTCTGGATAGCCTTCTGGTATGCGCCCGCGCTGGTGTACTGGCACGGTGTACCACCGGTCAAAAGCCTGTTTTTCAGCACCGTTGCCGTGCTGAAAAACACCCGCGCCTTTCTGCTTTATGGCACCCTGTGGGTCGGCATTACGCTGGGTGCCAACCTGATACTGCTGGCCGTGGCCACCCAGGCGGGCAGCGCCGGCCTGGTCTTCATGACGGTCGCATTGCCTCTTTTGGGGCTGATTATCACGGCGATGTTCTTTACCTCGCAATGGTTTAGCTTCCGCGACAGCTTCGTGCCCGATGCCCCGCCTCTGAGCGACATGCCCTCGGCGGGTTGATACAGACGCAGTGGCTAGTGCTCCGGCCCGTAAATACCTGAACGTCATGAAATCAAACGCTTTCGCAAAGGCGCCTTACGGCACGCCGTGCGCCATCCAGGCCACGGCGTGCGCATCGTCCACCCACAGCCGCACCACGTGACCCCGAGCGGTCAGTTGGCGTGACAGGCGCCAGCATACGCCCAGGTCGCCGTGGTTGTCGATGACGCGGCAAAATATGTCCCAGATGAGTAGCGGGTCCAGCACGTGGCGATTGTGCCCAAGCTGCACCGCTGCTCGCCCAACGCCATGCCGATGCCCTTGATTGCCCCAGATTCACGCCGCCCTTGGTTGATCGCCGCTGCGCTGGCGCTGATTGGCGTGCTGGTCTGGACTTTTCTGCATACCCACGATCATCTCACTTGGCTGCTGGAAGTGTTTCCGGCGCTGATCGCGCTGCCGTTGCTGGCCGCCACGCATCGGCGTTATCCGCTGACGACGCTGCTGTATGTGGGTATTTTCTGGTTCACAATCGTGCTGATGATAGGTGGCCAATATACCTATGCCAAGGTGCCGTTGGGTTTCTGGGTGCAGGATTGGCTGGGGTTGCAGCGCAACCCGTATGACAAGCTGGGGCACTTCATGCAAGGCGTGGTGCCGGCGCTGGCCGCGCGTGAAATTCTGCTGCGCGGCGCGCATGTGCGCGGGCCGAAGATGCTGGCCTTTTTGGTGCTGTGCGTGGTCATGGCGATCAGCGCCACCTACGAACTGATCGAATGGACCGCCGCCGTGTTGCTTGGCCAAAGCGCGGACGACTTTTTGGGCACGCAGGGCGATCCGTGGAATACGCAGTCGGACATGGCTTTTGCCGGGCTGGGCGCCATCGTAATGCTAGGCTTGCTGCGCCGGATGCATGACCGGCAGATCGGGTGGTTGCGTACCAAGGGTCTCGCGCCTTCAAATACGCCGTCATGACCGGCCCCGCTGCACCCGCGCACAGCCCCGAGTTGCTGGCCCAGGTCGCCGCATTGCCCGCGTTGCCGGGCGTGTACCGCTATTTCGACGAAGCCGGTGGCGTGCTCTACGTGGGCAAGGCGCGCAACCTCAAAAAACGGGTAACGAGCTATTTCCAGAAGAACCACGCGGGTACGCGCATCGGGCACATGGTCGGCAAGATCGCACGGCTGGAAACCACCGTGGTGCGTTCCGAGGCCGAGGCGCTGATTCTGGAAAACACCCTCATCAAGACGCTCAAGCCGCGCTACAACATCCTGTTCCGGGACGACAAGAGCTACCCGTATTTGAAGATCGCCGCGCACGCTTTTCCGCGCATGGCCTATTACCGGGGCGCGATCGACCGCAAGCATCAGTACTTTGGCCCCTACCCGTCGGCCTGGGCGGTCAAGGAAACGATTCAGTTGTTGCAAAAAGCGTTCGGCCTGCGTACTTGCGAGGATACGGTGTTCCCCAACCGTACGCGGCCCTGTTTGCTCTACCAGATCAAGCGTTGCAGCGGGCCGTGCGTGGGGCTGATCGGGCCACAGGCGTATGCCGACGATGTGGCCGACGCCACGGCTTTTCTGGGCGGCCATGCGCCGCAACTACTGGCCGAACTGGAACGCCGCATGATGGCGCATTCGGACCAGTTGCAGTTCGAACAGGCAGCACAGTTGCGCAACCGCATCGCGGCGTTGTCCAAGGTGCTGCACCAGCAGTCGCTGGTGGTGGCCAGCGACCAGGACGTGGACATTCTGGCTGTGGCAGTGCGCGGGGGCTGGGCGTGCGTCAATCTGGCGATGGTGCGCGGTGGCAGGCATCTGGGCGACCGCGCCTATTTTCCGGCGCATGTGGAAGCCGCGGCGTCGGTCGTGTATCAAGACGATGAGGCTCCGACGGATGCGTCCGCAGCGTCAATTGAGCGCCAGGTGCTGGAAGCGTTTCTGGCGCAGCACTATCTGGACACTCCGCCGCCCGCCATACTGGTGCTGGGCGCGCTGGTCGGGCGCGAGCTG
>JAIRRE010000347.1 GCA_031256125.1 Burkholderiaceae bacterium | reverse complement strand
GGTTCTGGCGGCACTTGCGCCGCGCCCGCTTCATATTTGTAGAAACCCGCGCCCGACTTGCGTCCGACCATGCCGCCGGCCAGACGCTGCGCGGTGATGACGCTGGGCCGGTAACGCGGCTCGTCGTAATATTGGCGGAAAATCGACTCCATGACCGGGTGCGACACATCCAGCGCCGTCAAGTCCAGCAACTCGAACGGCCCGAGCCTGAAACCCGCCTGATCTTTCAGGATGCGGTCGATGGTGGCGAAATCGGCCACGCTCTCGCCGGCGATGCGCACCGCTTCGGTGTTGTAGCCGCGCCCGGCGTGGTTGACGATGAAGCCCGGCGTATCGCCCGCTTGCACTGGCGTGTGGCCCATCTGGCGCGCGTAACTGGTTAGCGCTTGGCAAACGGCGGCGCTGGTTTTCAGGCCCGCCACCACCTCCACCACCTTCATCAACGGCACCGGGTTGAAAAAGTGGTAACCGGCCAAGCGCGCTGGGGTTTTGAGCGCAGCGGCAATTGCCGTCACCGACAGCGACGAGGTATTGGTGGCCAAAATCGCGTCCGGCGCAACGATGCCTTCCAACTCGCCAAAGACTTTTTGCTTGATGTCCAGCCGTTCGACTACGGCCTCGATCACCAGTTGGCAATCCTTGAAATCAGCCAGCGCCGCCACTGGCTTGAGGCGCGCCTTATGGGCTGCGACTGCCTCCGCGCTTAAACGGCCCTTGGCGGCGAGCTTGTCCCATTGCTCGCCGATGGCGGCGCACGCCTTGGCGGCGGCTTCGGGTTGAGCGTCGTAAAGCAATACGGCGCTGCCTGCCTGAGCCGCGATTTGCGCGATGCCGCGTCCCATGGCGCCGACGCCCACAATGCCGACGGTAGAAAAATTCAACTGTGAAGTGGCCATGCTCATAAGCGTCGATTATGGCTTGAGAGCTTGGCGGGATTGTTTATTTGGCCGTCCCGTGGAGCCGCAACCGGGCCTTCGATTTCGGCCCAACCACTAAATACGTTTTTCCGCTGGTTGTGGGGGAGCATCGTACCCAACAGGGGCCGATTCAGCCAGTAACTATCGCCGCCCAGCCTGTAGCGCGCCCGGGTTGACGATATTCGTCGGGGTGCCGCGGGCGTAGTTCAGGATGTTGTCGAACGCCGCGCCGAAATACAGCTCGTAGCTGTCCTGCTCCACGTAGCCGATGTGCGGCGTGCAGATGCAATTCTCCAGCCGCAGCAAGGTATGCCCTTGCAGAATCGGTTCAGACTCGAATACATCCACCGCCGCCATGCCGGGCCGCCCGCGAGAGAGCGCGCTGACCAGCGCGTTGGGTTCGATCAACTCTGCGCGCGAGGTATTGACCAAAATCGCCGTGGGTTTCATGCGCGCGAGATCAGTCTGGCGCACCACGTGGCGCGTGGTATCGGACAGCCGCAGGTGCAGCGCCAGCACATCGCTTTCGGCGAACAGCGCGTCGCGGTTCGACGCGGTGTGATAGCCATCGACCACTGCCCGGCCACGCGAAGACTCCGAACCCCATATCAGCACTTGCATCCCGAACGCACGGCCATAGCCCGCCACGATCTTGCCGATCTTGCCGTAGCCCCAGATGCCCAGCACGCGACCGCGCAACGCCGTGCCCAGCCCGAAATTGGGTGGCATTGAAGAAGTTTTAAGACCTGGCTGTTGCCATGCGCCGTGCACCAGATTGCCGATGTATTGCGGCAGACGGCGCGCCGCCGCCAAGACCAGCGCCCAAGTCAACTCCGCCGGCGCGACCGGCGAACCAACGCCCTCGGCCACCGCGACGCCGTATTCGGTGCAGGCATCCACGTCGATATGTCCCCCCACTCGGCCAGTTTGGGCAATCAGCCGAAGTTGGGGCAGCTTTTCGATCAACGCGCGCGTAATGGCGGTGCGTTCGCGGATCAGCACCAGCGCCTCTGCGTCGCGCAACCGCACGGCCAACTGTCCCAACCCCTTGACCGTGTTGGTATAGACCTTGACCTGATACGGTGCCAGCTTGGCGGCACAATTGAGCTTGCGCACCGCGTCTTGGTAGTCGTCGAGGATTACGATGGACATGACACCCCGGCTGCTACTCTGCTGAAAAAATGGGGGGAGCGGCAATGGAAATTAAACCCACGTCTTGGCTCCTAAAAAACTATTTTCTGAATATAGCATCAAAGAAACTGCCGAAAAATTTTCATGCGGCACCGATGATGACTTGGTCGATGCCGACCCAAACGCGCCAGCCCCGAAGACAGTGAGTGATTTGTCCACCCCACCCAGAGATCGGCCCCATGTACCTGCCCACCCACTTTGCCAGTACCAACCCCGCAGATGCCGCGCGCATCATGCGCGAGTATCCGTTTGCCAACCTCATCAGTAACGATGATGAAGGGCTGCCTTACGTCACACATCTGCCGCTGCATTTGGAAGAGCAGGGCGGCGAGTTCCGGCTGCTCGGTCATGTGGCGCGCGCCAACGCGCACTGGCGCTATCTGCTGGCAAGGCCGCGCGCCGTGGTGGCGTTTCTGGGGCCACATGCCTACATGACGCCCAAAGTCTATCCCGACCTGGCACGCGTGCCAACGTGGAATTACCTGGCCGTGCATTGCACCGTCCAGGCCACGCTGATTGATGAACCCGCCGCCAAGGACGCGCTGCTCAAAAAATTGATTGGCGATCACGAACCGCCTTACGCCGCGCAATGGCGTGATTTGGATGAGTACTTGGCGCACCGGATGCTGGCTGGCATCGTCGGTTTCGATTTGCGCGTGACCCACTGGCAATGCAAAATCAAACTCAACCAGCACCGCCCGGAAGCAAGCGATGCGTTGCAACAACGCTATAAGCAAGGGAGCGAATACGAACGCGCTCTTACGGCGTGGATGACATTGGCGTAAAAGGCCATTATGGTTTTGTCAAGGAGCGAATGGGGTGAAGGCATCCAGCAGCACCGGATAAGCCATATAGTAATATGAATATAAATAACTTAATATTTTTGACAGAGCCGCCAAAGACGGAAATCTGCAAGCGAAGAAAGTGTTGGAGGCGTTTATCTGTTCAGAGGGAGTCTGATCCGAAACAGGTTGAAAAGTGGCTGTCAATGGCTGTCGCGCGTGGCGGCTGACACGCAGCTCAAGGTATCGGTCGTGACGCTGACCAATATTCACTCGCGGATGCAAATTACGTTGGCGGAGGGTGGTCCTGCCGCTACCGACCGTGGTGTCGTGCTGGGTCTTGCAAAGTTCCGGTGCGGCTAGCCCAGCCCGGATTGGGGCCTTTCTCGCTTCATTGCAATTGCTCGCGCTACCATCGGCTATCGCTGTGCTTTATGCCACGCATTCCATTCCAAATTCAGGCGCGCCTCCAGGCGCAGACTACATGAGGCGTTGCCTCAGATATTTTTGACTGGCTATGTCCCTTTCCATCTGTATCGCACAACTCAACTTCGTGGTCGGCGATTTGCCGGGCAATGCGCGCCGGATCGTCGATGCGGCGCGGCGCGCCCATGCGCAAGGATCGCGCCTGCTGCTCACCCCTGAGCTGGCGCTGTGCGGCTACATTGCCGAGGATCTGTTTCTGCGCCCGGCCTTCATGGCAGCGTGCGATGCGGCGCTGGCGCAGGTGGTGCGCGAGACCGCCGATTTAACTGGCCTGACCCTCGTGGTCGGCCATCCGGCGCAGCGCGCGGAGGACGTACGCGAAAAAAGCCTGACCATTACGCGGCGCACCAATGCCGCCAGCGTGATTTGCGAGGGGCGCATCGTCGCCACCTACGCCAAGCGCGAGCTGCCCAATTACCAGGTGTTCGACGAGCGGCGCTACTTCACACCCGGCGATGGCGTGTGCGTGTTCGATGCGGCGGGCGTCAAGGTCGGGTTGCTGATCTGCGAAGACGCCTGGTTCGATGAGCCGGCGCAGCAAGCCAAGGCTGCGGGCGCGCAGTTGCTGGCGGTCATCAACGCCTCGCCGTTTCACGGCGGCAAGGGGCAGGAGCGCGAAGCGCGGATGCAAGAGCGCGTGCGCGCCTGTGGCCTGCCGCTGGTGTACGCGCATCTGGTGGGCGGGCAGGACGAAGTGGTGTTCGAGGGACATTCGTTTGCCGTCGGCGCGGATGCGCGCATCACCGCTCGCGCGGCCAGCTTCGAGGAACAGCTTTTCA
>JAIRRE010000136.1 GCA_031256125.1 Burkholderiaceae bacterium | reverse complement strand
ATGTTGACCAGCCGGCGCACGGTGGCTGAGGGGTTGAGCACGTGCGCGGGAGCGGCCGCGCCCAGCAGCATGGGGCCGATGGTCACGCCCCCGCCGGAGGTGGTCTTGAGCACGTTGAACAGGATGTTGGCCGCGTCCAGGCTGGGACAGACCAGCAGATTGGCCTCGCCGCTCAAGGTGCTGTCGGGCAGACTGGCCTGGCGAATCGGCATCGACAAGGCGGTGTCGCCCTGCATTTCGCCATCGCATTCGATTTCCGGCGCGAGCTGGCGGAACAGGTCGCGCGCGCGCCTCATCTTCAGCGCCGAGGGCCGGTGCGAGGAACCGAAGTTGGAATGCGAGAGAAACGCCACCTTGGGCGGCAGGCCGAAGTTGCGCACCTCCTCGGCGGCCATGCGAGCAATGGCGGCCAGCAGTTCCGGCGCCGGGTCTTCGTTGACGTAGGGGTCGGTAATGAACAGTGTGCGTTTTTCCAGCAGCAACGCATTGAGCACCGCCAAGCCCGGCGCGCCGGGCCGCACGCCTATGATGTCGCGCACATGCTCCAGGTGCGTGTCGAAGCGCCCCAGCGTGCCGCACAGCAGGGCGTCGGCATCGCCCAGGCGCAGCATCAGCGCCCCGATGGTGGTGGTGGAACGCCGCACCGCAGCCTTGGCCGCTTCCACCGAGACGCCGTTGCGCGCCATCAGCGCGTGGTAGGTTTCCCAGTAGCTGCGAAAGCGCGAATCGTTGGCCGGATCGACGTTGTCCACGTCGTGTCCCAGGCGAATGCGCAGGCCGGCCTTGAGGATGCGTTGCTCGATCACCGCCGGGCGGCCAATCAGAATGGGATGCGCCAGCCGGTCATCGACAGCAATTTGCGCCGCGCGCAGCACGCGCTCGTCTTCACCCTCGGCATAGGCCACGCGCTTGTGCGCCAAGGGCGCGACCTTGGCGGCGGCATACACCGGACGCATCACCATGCCGGTCTGATAAACGAAGTGATCGAGCGAAGTGCGGTACCCCTCCATGTCGGCGATGGGGCGGGTGGCTACGCCGGACTGGGCGGCAGCCTGCGCCACTGCGGGCGCGATGCGCAAAATCAGGCGCGGGTCGAACGGCGTCGGAATGATGTAGTCCGGCCCGAACGACAGATCCTTGCCCGCGTAAGCGACGGCCACTTCGGCGCTGCTCTCGACCTTGGCCAGCGCGGCGATCTCATGCACGCAGGCCAGTTTCATCTCCTCGGTGATACGGGTGGCGCCACAATCGAGCGCGCCGCGGAAGATGTAGGGAAAGCACAGCACATTGTTGACCTGATTGGGATAGTCGCTGCGGCCCGTGGCGATGATGCAATCGGGCCGCACGGCTTTGGCATCTTCGGGAAGAATTTCCGGGGTGGGATTGGCCAGCGCCAGAATAATGGGCTGGCGGGCCATCGTCTTGACCATTTCGGGCGTCAGTACGCCGCCGGTGGAACAGCCCAGGAATACGTCCGCCCCTTCAACCACGTCGGCCAGCGCGCGCGCGCCGGTATCGGGCTGCGCGTAGCGCGCCTTGCTTTCGTCATAGCCGCCAGGCCGGCCCTGATAAATCAGCCCCTTGGAATCGCAGGCGTGGACGTTGTGCGGCTTGACGCCCAGCGCCACCATGACGTCCAGGCAGGCAATGGCCGCCGCGCCCGCGCCGGAAACGGCGACTTTGACATCGCCGATGCGCTTGTCCACCAGCTCCAGCGCGTTGAGCACCGCCGCCGAGGAAATGATGGCCGTGCCGTGCTGGTCGTCGTGGAACACCGGGATGCGCATCCGCTCGCGCAGCTTGCGCTCGATGAGGAAGCACTCGGGCGCCTTGATGTCTTCCAGGTTGATGCCGCCCAGCGTCGGCTCCAGCGCGGCGATGATGTCCACCAGCTTATCCGGGTCGCGCTCGGCCAGTTCGATGTCGAACACGTCGATCCCGGCGAATTTCTTGAACAGGCAGCCCTTGCCTTCCATGACCGGCTTGCCTGCCAGCGGGCCGATGTCGCCCAGCCCCAGCACCGCCGTGCCGTTGGTGATAACGCCCACCAAATTGCCGCGCGCGGTGAATTCCGCCGCCTTGGCCGGGTCAGCCTGAATGTCCAGGCACGGATAGGCCACCCCCGGCGAATACGCCAGCGACAGATCGAGCTGGTTCGATAGCGGCTTGGTCGGCGTGACGGCGATCTTGCCGCTCACGGGCACGCGATGGTATTCGCGTGCGGCTTCGCGCAGCGCGGCCTCAACGGGAGGCAGGGGCTTGTCGGACATGAATTTCACCGATTGTTTTTGTCAAAAAGGGAGCTTGAAATAATTTACCGTTTGGCGCTTACATCAGGGCCTGCGGCCGCTCGCCGCGCTCGTAAACCACATGCGCGCGGCCCACGATCAGCGGGTCGAGCTTGCCGATTTGCGCCAGGTCTTTTTTGGCGTAGGGCAGCTTGTGCAGCACGTAGCGCATGGCATTCAGGCGCGCGCGTTTTTTGCAATCACTCTTGATAACCGTCCAGGGCGAATCAGCGGTGTCGGTCTCGAAGAACATCGCTTCCTTGGCGCGGGTGTACTCGCCCCATTTGTCCAGACTGGCCTTGTCGATGGGGCTGAGCTTCCACTGCTTGAGCGGGTGGTTCTCGCGCTCCTTGAAGCGCCGGTGCTGCTCGGCGCGGCTGACCGAAAACCAGAATTTGATCAGATACAAGCCGCTGCTGACCAAGTGCCGCTCGAACTCCGGCGTCTCGCGGATAAATTCGAGGTATTCCTCATTGCTGCAAAAGCCCATCACGCGCTCGACGCCGGCGCGGTTGTACCAACTGCGGTCGAACAGCACCATTTCGCCGCGCGTGGGCAGCTGGCTGACGTAGCGCTGAAAATACCACTGCCCCTGTTCGGTAGGCGAGGGTTTCTCCAGCGCCACCACGCGCGCGCCGCGCGGATTGAGGTGTTCCATGAAGCGCTTGATGGTGCCGCCCTTGCCCGCGGCGTCGCGCCCCTCGAAGATGATGACCAGCCGCTGGCCGGTTTCCTTGACCCACGCTTGCAGTTTGAGCAACTCCACTTGCAGCTTGAATTTTTCCCGCTCATAAGTGGA
>JAIRRE010000094.1 GCA_031256125.1 Burkholderiaceae bacterium | reverse complement strand
CGCGATTTGATGACCAGTCATTTCATGACTCCTACATTACGGTTACCAACCGCCGCCCCGACGCCAATCGGGGTGGGCGGCGCCATGCGGGTTGGCGTACCGGAACGTAGGAACCGGCGAGCCTTGCGGCTCCCCGCATGGGTCGCCCGTAGAGGGAGCCATGCTGCGCGCAGCAACGAAAAAAGCCGCGTGAACGGATTTCAGGCGGCTGCGCGCCTACGTATTCCGGGACGCCAATCCCGACTCCCGCCTTTTTCGGGGGAGCGGGCGTAGTATAGCGCAGGCGGGCTAGTAATGCAAATTTATTGCTACACTTGCTCGCTATGGCTGCCGTAACCTTCGACACGCTCAGCTTAAGCTATTAATCAACTCCGCGATACCACGACACAATCATTTGTATGTGGGCAAGGATGTGGGCGTAGAACTTTCAACTATCTCAACTCATTGATTTTATTAAATTCTTGGCGGAAGCGGTGGGATTCGAACCCACGAACGGTTGCCCGTTGCCGGTTTTCAAGACCGGTGCCTTCAACCACTCGGCCACGCTTCCGGGATACGGCGGGAAGGTATCCACCCTATCTGCACAAACGATGAACCCGCCGGGCGGCGGGCTTACCTTGTGGAAAAGTTACACGGGAAGTCGAAAGCTCATTTGAGCTTGACTTCCTTGTATTCGACGTGCTTACGGGCTTTGGGGTCGAATTTCATGATCGACATCTTGTCGGGGGTGGTCTTCTTGTTTTTGCTGGTGGTGTAGAAATGGCCGGTACCGGCCGTGGACTCCAGCTTGATTTTTTCGCGGGCGCCTTTGCTTGCCATGATGTTGTTCCTTTAAGGTGAGGTTCAGGCTTGACCGCGGGTGCGCATATCGGCCAGTACGGCGTCGATGCCGTTCTTGTCGATCAGCCGCAGCGCGGCGCTGGTGACGCGCAGACGCACCCAGCGGTTTTCGCTTTCGACCCAGAAGCGCCGGTATTGCAGGTTCGGCAAGAACCGGCGCTTGGTTTTGTTGTTGGCGTGGGAGACGTTGTTTCCCACCATGGGCTTTTTGCCCGTAACTTCGCATACGCGTGCCATTGACACACTCCGATCAAAATACAGTGGCCTGCTTGCGAAGCAGGCCACCTCACCTCGCCAATTAAGGGTGGCGGTTGCCCTCAAGGTCATTGCGCCCGCTGCCGTTAGGCGGCCTCGGAATTTTTTCGAGACGGGCAGGCTGGCAAAATAGTCTATTGTACCCGGATGTGAAGGTCAGGTTTTACCCGACGCGGCGGTGTCGCGGCGCTGTTCCAGATAGCGTTGAGCGTCCAGCGCGGCCATGCAGCCGGTGCCGGCGCTGGTGATGGCTTGGCGATAAATGTGGTCTTGCACGTCGCCGGCGGCGAACACGCCGGGTATGCTGGTCATGGTGGCAAAACCGTCACTTCCGCCACGGGTGGTGATGTAGTCGCCCTTGATTTCCAACTGGCCCTCGAAGATGCCTGTATTGGGGTGGTGGCCGATGGCGATGAAACAGCCGTGCACGGCGAGGTTTTCGGTTTTGCTATCGGTGACGGACTTGATCCGCACGCCGGTAACGCCGGAGGCATCGCCCAGTACCTCGTCGAGGGTGCGTTCCAGATGCAGCACGACCCGGCCTGCCGCCACACGTTCGTGGAGCTGGTCGATCATGATCGGCTCGGCGCGGAAGGTATCGCGGCGGTGGATCACGTGCACCGTGCGCGCGATGCCGGCGAGATACAGCGCCTCTTCCACGGCGGTATTGCCGCCGCCAATCACGGCCACGTCCTGATCGCGGTAGAAAAAGCCGTCGCAAGTGGCACAGGCTGAAATACCGCGCCCCATGAAGGCGGTTTCCGATTCCAGCCCCAGATACTTGGCCGATGCGCCGGTGGCAATGATTAGCGCGTCGCAGGTATAGAGCGCGTTGTCGCCTTTCAGTTCAAAAGGGCGCCGGGCCAGATCGACCGCATTGATGTGGTCGAACACGATGCGGGTTTTGAACCGCTCGGCGTGTTCCTGGAAACGTTGCATCAAATCCGGCCCCTGCACGCCTTGCACGTCGGCGGGCCAGTTGTCCACCTCGGTGGTGGTCATCAATTGCCCGCCCTGGGCCATACCCGTGATAAGCAGCGGCGCGAGGTTGGCGCGCGCGGCGTAGATGGCGGCGGTGTAGCCGGCGGGGCCGGAACCGAGGATGAGAACTTTTGCGTGCTGATTTTCCATTGGGCAAAGGGGGCGCGGATAAGTGCGCAAGTGATGCGATACTTGCTAAAAATTCGGCCGTCGGCTGCTTATGCGCACTAGGGGCCTTGAAAAACTGATTTTAAGAAATATGACGAGCAGAAAAATTAATGGCGCGCAGGCCGTTCCGCTGGACGTGGCGACAATCCGGCAAGTGCCTTTGTTTGCGCAACTCACCGACGCCCAGGCCGGGCAGATCGTGGCCTGTGTCACGCGACGGCGCTTTGGCAAGAACAAAGTCATCGTTCAGCGCGGGCATAAATCGGACATGCTTTTCATTCTTCTGACCGGGCGGGCGCATGTCGCTGTGGCTGAGACGCGGTGCGCGATCGGGCTTGCGGGCGCACCAACTTTGCTCGACAGCTCAGAGCAAGGCGGTACCCAGAAGTTGCGCAAATCCGGTTTCGGTTTCGAGGGCGAGCCGCGCGAGGTGATTGTGGCATTGTTGCATCCGGGGGACCATTTTGGCGACATGAGCCTGATCGACGGCAGTCCGCACGGGGTCACCGTCCGCGCCGAGGTCGCCAGCGAAGTGCTATTACTTGGTCGCTCGGACTTCATGCGCTGTCTGGCGGAAAACCTGGCGTTGACCTACGCGGTGATGAAGTCGCTGGTGCGACGCTTGCGGCAGGCCGATGTCAAGATACAGTCGCTGGCGCTGATGGACGTACACGGGCGCGTTGCTCAGGCGCTGCTGGAGCGCGCGGTCATCGACCCCGCGACGGGCGAAGGGCGGATCGGCGAGCGCCTGTCGCGCCAGTACCTGGCCAAGGTCGTGGGCGCTTCGCGCGAGATGGTCAGCCGCGTCATGAAAGATTTGAAAGATCGCGGTTTTATCGTCGAACATGCGGATCGCACCGCCACGCTACGGTCGGATATGTTGCGGGCGCCATGAAAATCTGTGCAATCGCATTTCTACCCATTGCGTTCGGTCAAAATCGGACGCAGACGTGCTAACCTGCTTTCTTTATGGCGTATTCAAACACCTACAACCGCTCCGCCGCATCGGCGGGCGGATCCCGTTCGGGCTGGGGGCGCTTTTCGCAGGAGCTGGTGCTGATTGCTGGTTTGGCGCTGCTGATTTTTTTTGCGCTGGCGCTCGTTAGCTATTCCCCGATCGATCCTTCCTGGTCCACCTCAGGCGTGGGCGCGCCGGCGCGCAATTGGGGCGGGCGCTTGGGCGCGTGGCTGGCCGATGTGGCCTATGCATTGCTGGGTTACTCGGCTTGGTGGTGCGTAGCGGCGGGCGCGCGCGTCTGGCTGACGGGCGTGGTGCGCTGGATCACCAGCGGCGACACGGCAACCGGCGACACGGTCAAGGGCGCCGCGGGTCGCGCCAGTACGCCGCCTCGCGGGTTGGGCTTGCGCGCGCTGGGTTTTTGGTTCGGCATGGTGTTGGTACTGGTCGCCAGCGCCGTGCTGGAATGGACGCGCCTGTACCGCTGGGATGGCGCATTGCCGGACATGGCCGGTGGCGTGCTGGGGCAGGTCGGTGGACGGCTGGCAACGCAATGGCTGGGCTTTACCGGATCAGCGCTGCTTGGCCTGGCGGCGCTAATGGTCGGCTTTGCGTTGGTGTTCCGGTTTTCGTGGGGATGGCTGGCCGAGCGCATCGGCGCGGCGCTTTACCGACCATTTGAATTGAGCCGCGCGCGGCGTGAAATCGCGCAGGACAAGGCGCTGGGCGAGCAAGCAGCGCGCGAGCGCGAGGCGATGTTGCGCGAGGACCGTGGCGCGGAAGAAAGCGGTGTGCCCCATGCCACCCCGCCGCTGGTAATTGAACCGGCGCTGGCCGATGTGCCCAAGAGCGAGCGCGTGGTCAAGGAAAAACAGCGCCCGCTGTTTACCGATATGCCCGACAACCACCTGCCGCAAATCGGACTGCTCGATTCCGCGCCCGATCATCAGGAAGGTGTTGCGCCCGAAACGCTGGAGATGACCAGCCGCCTGATTGAGAAAAAGCTCAAAGACTTTGGTGTGGAGGTGCACGTGGTGGCCGCCCAGCCCGGGCCGGTCATTACGCGTTACGAAATTGAGCCGGCGACCGGCGTCAAGGGTGCGCAGGTCGTCAATCTGGCCAAGGACTTGGCGCGCTCGCTGTCGCTGGTTTCCATCCGCGTGATCGAAACCATTCCGGGCAAGAACTACATGGCGCTGGAGCTGCCCAACGCGCGGCGGCAGATGATCCACCTGACCGAAATTCTGGGTTCGCAGGTTTACAACGGCGCCAAATCGCTGCTCACCGTCGGGCTGGGCAAGGACATCGTGGGCTATCCGGTGGTGGCAGACTTGGCTCGGATGCCGCACCTGCTGGTGGCGGGCACCACCGGATCGGGTAAATCGGTGGGCATCAACGCGATGATTTTGAGCCTGCTCTACAAGGCCGAACCGCGTGACGTGCGCTTGCTGATGATCGACCCCAAGATGCTGGAGATGTCGGTTTATGAAGGCATCCCGCACCTGCTCGCGCCGGTCGTCACGGATATGAAGCAGGCAGCCAATGGCCTGTCATGGTGCGTGGCCGAAATGGAGCGCCGCTACAAGCTGATGAGCAAGCTGGGGGTGCGCAACGTTGCGGGCTTCAACCAGAAAATCGACGACGCGCGCGCGCGCGGCGAGCTTATTCGCAACCCGTTCAGCCTGACGCCCGAAGACCCTGAACCGCTCGATCGTTTGCCTTTCATCGTGGTGGTGATCGACGAGCTGGCTGACCTGATGATGGTGGTCGGCAAGAAGATCGAGGAGCTTATCGCGCGCCTGGCGCAAAAAGCGCGTGCGGCGGGCATCCACCTGATTCTGGCTACCCAGCGCCCATCGGTCGATGTCATTACCGGGCTTATCAAGGCCAACATCCCGACGCGCATCGCGTTCCAGGTGTCGAGCAAAATCGATTCGCGCACTATCCTCGACCAGATGGGCGCGGAGGCGCTGCTGGGCATGGGCGACATGCTCTACTTGCCCAGCGGCACAGGTCTGCCGCAGCGGGTGCATGGCGCTTTCGTTAGTGACGAGGAGGTGCACCGCGTGGTCGAATCCCTCAAAAGTCAGGGCGAACCGAACTACATCGAAGGCGTGCTTGAAGGCGGTATCGCCGACGGCGGCGGCGAGGGTGGCGGCATGGAGGGTGAAGGCGGCGGTGAAGGCGATCCGTTGTATGACCAAGCCGTGGAGATCGTGCTCAAGAACCGCAAGGCCAGCATCTCGCTGGTGCAACGGCACCTGGGCATCGGCTACAACAAGGCCGCCAATTTGCTCGAGGCGATGGAAAAAGCAGGCCTGGTCAGCAGCATGAATGCGCGCGGCCAGCGCGAAATCCTCGTGCCTACGCCCGGACAGGAGTAACACGCATGATTCATTTTTTCCCCAGCGCGGCGATGCGCCGCGTGCTGGCCTTTATCGGCCTGGCGGTTGGTTTATTGCTCGCGCTGCCCAGCCGCGCCGACGGGCTGGACAGCCTGGCCCGCTTTCTGCGCGATACGCATTCGGGCACGGCGCGCTTCACGCAGATCGTCACCTCGCCACCGGGTGGGCACGAAGGCGATGCGGTCCCACAAAAAGCGCGCCAGCGCACCCAGAACGGCACGTTTGCCTTCAAGCGCCCGGGGCAATTTCGCTTTGACTACGAAGCGCCATTCGCTCAAATCATCGTCGCCGACGGCAAAACGCTGTGGCTTTACGACGCCG
Source organism: Burkholderiaceae bacterium (assembly GCA_031256125.1). Taxonomy (GTDB): domain Bacteria; phylum Pseudomonadota; class Gammaproteobacteria; order Burkholderiales; family Burkholderiaceae_C; genus Ottowia. The sequence goes on along the minus strand of JAIRRE010000094.1, from coordinate 908 downwards.
ATCTCAATCAGGTCACAGCCCGCCCACAGGCGCAAATGTTGGCCAGTACGCCCGCGGCTCTGATTGCCACCGCCACCGACCTGAAGGCGCTGCAACGCGATTACGTGTTGACCGATGACGGCGAGCAGAGCGGCGAGCAATGGATCAAAGCCGTGCCTAAATCCCGGGGCGATGGCACATCGACCGCGCTGCAAAGCGTGCGCGTAGGCCTGAAGACCGGCGCAGACGGCATTCCAAGCCTGGCCGCGCTCGACATCCTCGACAGCTTCGGCCAGCGTTCGCAAATCACTTTCAGCGATTTCCAAATCAACGCCGCCATTTCCGCCAGCCGCTTCCAATTCACCCCGCCGCCGGGCGCCGATGTGCTCAGGGAATGAGCGGAACTATGCGGCGCGCGGGAGCTTGGCAAGGGTTTTCTTGCGCAGCTACACCACGATGGCTTCCTGGGCAGGCGGGGAGGGTGATCTGAAAGTGGTGAGCGGTATGCGAGCGATCTTTAAAGTTGGTGCGGTGTTTCCATTTATAGACCGTTGCCAGACTCGAGCCAAAGCGCCTGGCCCAAAAGGGCAACGCTACCGCAACTGGAGTGCCATGAACAAACGGGTACACCTGGAGGGTAATCGTCGTGGAGGGGACGGCTACGAAATACCTCCCAAGAGTGCTCCGCGAAGACCCTAAAATTATTCGGCAAAAATTTCAAACCCAAGCATCCATGCGGGTTGTGAAGGAGGGCAAGTTTCTGTTTGTGGAATAGTTTTTATAATTAAATTGTTATTTTTATGAATGTCTGCAACGAACTTGTTCAACCTTGGCAATTTTCCCCAAAGAAAGAGACAACCATGATGAAACTCCCCGCACGCTACGACCACGTTGGTAGCTTTCTCCGCCCGAAGTACCTGCTCGAAGCC
>JAIRRE010000080.1 GCA_031256125.1 Burkholderiaceae bacterium | reverse complement strand
AGCAATCATTACGGTTTGCCATGCGCGTCTTATCATCTGTGCCCTACAAGTATTGAGTTGTGCAGGGGCGAGGTAGGCACATCATGCTATTTCCCGGCGATTCCAGCTCTACGACTGTGATGAACCGCGCTCAACTTTGCTGTGGCACATACCCCGCCGCCTGTTCCGCGCCCGCGCCGAAAAAGTGGTTTTCCATCTGGCGCTTGAGGTAGTCGCGCGCGCGCTGATCGGCCAGGTTCAAGCGGTTTTCGTTGACCAGCATGGTCTGGTGGCGCTGCCATTCCTGCCAGGCTTGCTTGCTGACCTGCTCCCAAATGCGGCGGCCCAGCTCGCCGGGGTAGGGCGGAAAGTCCAGTCCCTCGGCATCCTTGTCGAGTTTGATGCAATGAACCGTGCGTGTCATGGTGGTGCGTCCTCGTGATGGCAATGCGATGGTGAAAAGTTGAAATTATCCTGGTGCGGAGGCTGGGGAGGGCGGTTGGTTATAAGCTCATGCGGGAAATGTGGTTTGCCGTGAGCGCATGACTGCCTAAACTCCGTAGCGCGTCCATCTTCAACTCACTGACTTTCATCATGTCCGACCCTCAATCCAACGAGAAGCCCAACTGGAAGTTCGAAACCCAGCTTGTGCACGCGGGCTACACGCCCGAACCCACCACCCATGCGGTCGCAGTGCCGATCTACCAGACGGTGGCCTACGCCTTCGACAGTGCACAGCATGGCGCCGATCTGTTCGATCTGAAGGTACCGGGCAATATCTATACCCGCATCACGAACCCGACCAACGACGTGCTGGAAAAGCGCCTGGCGGCGCTGGAGGGCGGCATCGGCGCGCTGGCCGTGGCCAGTGGCGCGATGGCGATTACCTACGCGCTGCAAACCATCGCCGAGGCCGGCGACAACATTGTCAGCAGCACGGCGCTTTATGGCGGTACCTACAACCTGCTGGCGCATACGTTGCCGCAGCAGGGAATCAACACCCGCTTTGCCAATCACCGCGACCCTGCCAGTTTCGAGCAGCTGATCGACGCGCGCACCAAGGCGTTGTATGTGGAAAGCATCGGCAACCCGGCGGGCAACGTGACCGATATTGCCGCCGTGGCCGATGTGGCGCACCGGCACGGCCTGCCACTGATCGTGGACAACACCGTAGCTTCGCCCTATTTGCTGCGGCCCTTCGAGCATGGCGCGGACATCGTGGTGCATTCGCTCACCAAATACCTGGGCGGACATGGCACCTCGCTGGGCGGGGCGATTGTCGATAGCGGCAAGTTCCCTTGGGGCCAATACGCCGACCGCTTCAAGCGCCTGACCACGCCGGACGTGAGCTACCACGGGGTGACTTATACCGAGGCGCTGGGCGCGGCGGCCTACATTGGCCGAGCGCGCGTGGTGCCGCTGCGCAACACCGGCGGGGCGTTGTCGCCCTTCAACGCCTGGCAGATTCTGCAAGGGATCGAGACCCTGGCGTTGCGCATGGACCGCATCTGCGCCAACACGCTGGCAGTGGCGCAGTTCCTGCAAAAGCACCCGAAAGTGGCGTGGGTGAACTACGCGGGTTTGTCTGGCGATGAATACCACGCGCTGGCGCAAAAATATCTGGGCGGGCGCGGATCGGGCCTGCTGACCTTTGGCGTTAAGTCTGCTCCGGGCGACAACGCCCGCGCCGCTGGCGCGCGCTTTCTGGATGCGCTGCAATTGTTCACGCGCCTGGTCAACATCGGCGACACCAAGTCGCTGGCCACGCACCCGGCCAGTACCACGCACCGGCAGCTTTCCGACGAGGAACTGGCGAAAACCGGCGTCAAACAGGAAACCGTGCGCCTGTGCGTGGGCATCGAGCACATCGACGACCTGCTGGCCGATCTGGATCAAGCGCTGGGGCGGGTTTGAATCGTTGCGAAGGCGCTCTAGGCGATCGTTGCAGGATGCGACAATGAAAAATGGAGAAGATACTATGGAACGTCTAAAGGGAAAAGTTGCTTTGATTACCGGCGGCGGCGGTGGAATTGGCGCCAAAACCGCTCGTCTTTTCGTATCGGAAGGCGCGCGGGTCGTGCTCGCCGATTTGCAGGAATCGGTGCTGAAGCCGCTCGTTCAGGAGATCGGAGATGCCGCGAGCTACGTCGTTACGGACGTTACGGACGAGGGCCAAATGAAGCGCGCGGTTGATGTTGCGGTCGAGCGGCACGGACGGCTCGATGTGCTGTTCGCAAATGCCGGCACGGAAGGTCGCGTCACCCCGCTGGTGGACTATTCGTTGGCGGATTTCCAGCGCGTCATCAACGTCAACGTGGTCGGCGTATTTCTAGGTCTCAAACACGCCATTCCGGTGATGCAGAAGCAGGGGGGCGGCAGCATCATCATCACGTCGTCGATTGCCGGACTCAAAGGCTCCGCAGGCTTGTCCGCCTATGTGACCAGCAAGCACGGACTGGTTGGCCTGATGCGCTCCGCCGTGCTTGAGGTCGGCAATACGGGCGTGCGCATTAATACGATCCACCCGTCGCCAATCGAGACGCGGATGATGCGTTCGATTGAGGATGGCGCGTCGCCCGGTCATGGCGACACCGCCAAACAGCAGTTCGCGGCGTCTATTCCCGCGGGGCGTTACGGAACGCCCTCCGAGGTCGCGCACACGGCGCTATTCCTGGCGAGCGACGATAGTAGATTCTGTACTGGCGGGCGCTATAGCGTTGACGGAGGAATGTCCGCTCGCTGAGCCGATAGACCGGGCTGGCGCATCTCGACCCATTCACCGCGCCCCTTCGATCGGGTTACCGTACAAAGGCCGCACGCCGAACTGCGAGCTGATCGAAAACGCCACGCCGCTGGCCAGCATGACGGGGACCGCCAGTTGATATTGCCCTGTCATTTCCAGCGCCATGACGATGGCCATCAGCGGCGCGTGGGTGACGCCGGCCAGCACGGCGGCCATGCCAACGACGGCCAGCGCGCGCGGATCGCCGACCATGCCGGGCGGTAGCCACAACAGCGCAATTTGCGCGGCCAGGCTGCCCGCAGCGGCGCCGACCAGCAGCGAGGGCGTGAACACGCCGCCGATGGCGCCGCTGCCGGAACTGAGCGCCGTGGCCGCAACCTTGGCGATTAGCACCGCCGCCAGCGCCTGCCATAGCAATTGCCCTTGCAGCACGCGCGAGATGACGCTGTAGCCGTTGCCCCAGACTTCGGGCACAGCCATCGATACCAGCCCGACCAGCACTCCGCCTGCGCCCAGACGCAGCGTTAGTGGCGGAATGTGCGCGAACAGTTTGCGCACCGCTTCCAGCAGCCCGGTCAAGACCCAGGCGATGATGCCGAAAAACACCCCCGCCGCCAGCGCCAGACCCAGGCTGGTGGGCTTGATTTCCACCGTCGGCATGGTGTACAGCGGAGCCGGATCGACCAGCCAATACATTAACGCGCTGGCCGTGGCCGAGGCGATGAACACCGGCGCGATGGCGCCGCGCGCAAAGAAACCAAGCGCCAGTTCCAGCACAAACACCACGCCTGCAATCGGGGCGTGGTAAGCGCAGCCTATGCCCGCCGCCACGCCCGCGACCATGATCGCGTTGCGCTGCTGCATACTGAAAGGCAGCCAGCGCGCGGGCCACGAGGCGAACCACGCGGCCAATTGCACCATCGGCCCTTCACGGCCTATGGAAGCGCCGGTGCCGATGGACACCAGCGCCGACACGGTGCGTGTCAGCGTGGTACGGTCGTTCAAATCGGCGTTGCCGGCGCGGGTGGCGTCCATGTAGTCCAGATGCTTGTCACCGCGCGGCCCGCGCCGCGCCCATGCCAGGCCATATTGCAACAGCGCGCCGGCCAGCACCCCGCCGAGGGCGCACACCAGCGCGCGGTGCCACGGCGACAGGCTGTGCGCGCTGGCCACCAGCCCGACCGCGTGGTGTCCGGTCGCCAGCCAATCGACCCACCGGGCCAGCCAGCGAAAGCCCGTGGTGGCAGCCACCGCCAGCACGCCCACGATCGCTGACCAGCCCCACAGCCAAGCTGCTTGCGCGACCGGGCTGATGAAGCGTTGGCGGACAGGCATCGCCTTACTCCCTGACCAGAATGCCGCGCTCGCGCATACGGGCTTTGGCTTGGGCGATGGTGTACGCGCCGTAGTGGAAGATGCTGGCGGCCAGCACCGCATCCGCGCGTCCTAAGCTGATGCCGTCGGCCAAGTGATCAAGGTTGCCCACGCCGCCGGAAGCAATCACCGGCACCGGCACGGCGTCGGCCACGGCGCGGGTGAGTTCCAGATCGAAGCCGCTCTGGGTGCCGTCGCGGTCCATGCTGGTGAGCAGAATTTCGCCCGCGCCGTAATCGGCCATCTGGCGCGCCCAAGCCAGGGCATCCAGCCCAGTGTTTTTGCGCCCGCCGTGGCTGTACACGTCCCAGCCAGCGCCGCGCGCGGCTTGGTCTTCGCCCGCGCGGCGGCGCGCGTCGATGGCCACGACGATACACTGCGCGCCGTATTTGCCGGACGCCTCGCGGATTACCTGCGGATTGGCGATGGCCGCCGAATTGAAGCTGGTCTTGTCGGCCCCGGCATTGAGCAGCCGCCGCACGTCTTCCACAGTGCGCACGCCGCCGCCGACGGTGAGCGGGATGAACACCTGCGAAGCCACTGCCTCGATGATCGGCAGGATCAAATCGCGCCCGTCGCTGGTGGCGGTAATGTCCAGAAAGGTCAACTCGTCCGCACCCTGCTCGTTGTAGCGCGCGGCGATTTCCACCGGGTCGCCCGCGTCGCGCAGTTGCACGAAGTTGACGCCCTTGACCACGCGACCGCCGGTTACGTCCAGACAGGGGATGATGCGTTTGGCAAGCATAAGCAGCCGTTTCTAGATTGACCCGTCCAGTTCATCAGCCCGCGCCTGCGCGCTGGCGAAGTCCAGCGCGCCGGAGTAAATGGCGCGGCCGCAGATCACGCCTTCGATACCCTCGCCTTGCACCGCGCACAGGGCTTCGATGTCGGCCATGCTGCTCAAGCCTCCTGAAGCGATGACCGGGATGGTGAGCGTCTGCGCGAGCTTGACGGTGGCCTCGATGTTGATGCCGGTGAGCATCCCGTCGCGCCCGATGTCGGTGTAGATGATGCTTTCCACGCCCCAGTCCTGGAACTTGAGCGCCAGATCGGCCACCGCGTGGCCGGTCAGCTTGCTCCAGCCGTCGGTGGCGACTTTGCCGTCTTTGGCGTCCAGCCCGACGATGATGTGGCCGCCGAAGGCCGAGCAGGCATCGCGCAGAAAGCCAGGATTCTTGACCGCCGCAGTGCCGATGATGACGTAGCGGACACCGGCATCGATAGCGTGCTCGATGGTGTCCAGGTCGCGGATGCCGCCGCCTACCTGCACCGGCACGTCGTCGCCGACCTGTTGCAGGATGGCGCGGATGGCTGCGCGGTTCTGCGGCTGTCCGGCAAAGGCGCCGTTCAGGTCCACCAGATGCAGCCGCCGCGCGCCTTGCGCCAGCCAGTGCGCGGCCATATCGGCGGGCGATTCGCTGAACGTGGTGGCCTTGTCCATGTCGCCCTGTTGCAGGCGCACGCAATGGCCGTCTTTGAGATCAATGGCGGGGATGAGCAGCATGACGTCGGATATGACGAAAGAAACTTATGGGTTCCAGTGCAAAAAGTTGCGATATAGCGCCAAGCCTTGATCGGCGCTTTTTTCGGGGTGGAACTGGGTGGCAAAGATGTTATCGCGCGCCAGCGCCGAGGTAAAGCGCGCGCCGTATTCGGTCTCGCCCGCGCTGTGCGCGGGATCGAACGGGTCGGCGTAATAGCTGTGCACAAAGTAAAACCAGCTCCCGTCGGGGACCGCGCCCCAAACTGGGTGGGGCCGGGTCTGCCGCACGCGGTTCCAGCCCATTTGTGGCACCTTGTAGCGGCTGCCGTCGGGCGCGGTCTGCCCTGCCAATTGGAAACGCACCACACGGCCGGGAATGATCGCTAGGCCCGGCGTGCCTTGCGCATCTTGCGCGCCGCGCCCTTCCTCGCTGTGGTCGAGCAGCATTTGCATACCCACGCACACGCCGAACAGGGGTTTGTCATACGCGGCTTGCAGCACGGCATTGAGCAGACCCGCATGGCGCAACTGGCCCATGCAGTCGGCCATTGCGCCTTGGCCGGGCAGCACGACGCGGTGCGCATCGCGCACCGCTTGCGGATCGGCGGTGATAGCCACC
>JAIRRE010000074.1 GCA_031256125.1 Burkholderiaceae bacterium | reverse complement strand
CGGTCGCAAGCGGCTTGCACGTTTTGCGTCACGCTGCCCAGTGCCACGCGCACCAGATATTCTTTTTCCATCGTTGAGGCTTGGCCGATGAGTTGGCGCGCGATGCGCCCATCCTGCGTTAGCACCAGCAGGCCGGTGGAATCAATGTCCAGCCGCCCTGCAGGGGCTAGACCCTTGAGTTGCGCGGGCGTGAAGCGAATGCGCGCCGCATCGCGCGTCCAGTGGCTTTCGGCGCGAATCAGCGTCACGGCGGGGCGGTGACCGTCCTCAGCCTGGCCACTGACGTAACCGACCGGTTTGTGCAGCAGGATCGTGATGCGCTGTTGTTGTTGCGCGCTCGCCAATCGGTCGACCGTCACGCGGTCGGACGGCAAGACCTTGACGCCCATGCCGGCCGCTTGGCCATTAACCTGCACCCAGCCGCGCTCGATCCAGACATCGGCCTCGCGCCGGGAACACAGACCCATATCCGCCAAGCGCTTATTCAAGCGCACGGCATCGCCGGGCGCGGCAGAGTCAAAGTCCTGGATCATGGGAGGTTGCGCATGACGTTCGCGGCTTCAGGCCGAAGGTTTTTTACACGCCCCATACCACATCCTTGCCGGCGGCGCTGCTGCATTCGAGCAGGTCGATGAAAGGCATGGCCCGGTGGCGCAGCGAGATGATCTGATCTTCGTCGTGGGCGCTTACGCTGGCGTCGTTGCCGGATTCGGACTTGGCCTCGCGCCGCGCAATTTCGGCGTGCAACGCGGCGATGGCGGCGGGTGCCTGCGCGGCGGTGACAATGCCTGCCATGCCAGGCGTTTTGCCGATGATCTTGAGCAGTTCTTCGGCGTTGGGTTGCAGCATGATGACGTCGGCTGCCACTGGGGATTTAAATTTGTAGAGCATCGCGGACATTCTCCTGGTTGAAAATATTCCTGATTTTGCCGCGTTTGCCAACCGATCCCGGCATCAAGCGGCCGACACCCGGCTTTTTAACAAGGCGTGCAACGGCCCTAAACCCTATCCCTGCAAAGGGTACGGAACGGTTTTTAAGATCGCCCCCGCTATGACTGAATTGCTGCGTATTCAAGAACCCTCCCCGTCCATCGGCCTTCGTGGCGCGTCCGCGCCGCAGCGGCCCCCTTCCGTTCCACCGAGCTGGCGCGCGTTTTTCGAACTGGGTTTCCGTCCGCTGTATTTGATGGGATGCTTTTGGGGCGTGATAGGTGTCCTGCTGTGGGTTTATGCGCCGTGGGGCCTGACCGGCATCATGGGCGGGGTAACTTGGCACGCGCACGAAATGCTGTGGGGATTCGTGGCCACCATCGCCACCGGCTTTCTGCTCACGGCGGGCAGCAACTGGACCGGCATCACTACGTTGCAAGGGCCGCGGTTGGCCGCGCTGTGCGCTCTGTGGCTGGTGGCGCGCATCGGGTTTTTAATTCCTGGCGCGGGTGCATTTGCTGTTGCGGCGTTGTGTGACCTGGCGTTTTTTCTGGGTGCGGCGCTGGCGTTGGCGCGACCCATCGTCAAATCCCGCAGCCAGCGCAATTACGGCGTACCGATGTTGTTGCTGGGACTGTGCGTAATGGATGCGCTGTATTTGCACGCCGTTTGGCGCGTTGCTGACTACGCGCTGTTGATGCAGCGTTTGACTGCTGGCCTGCTGTGCATGGCGGTAATCGCGCTGCTGATTGGGCGGCGCGTGATTCCGTTCTTCGCCTCGCGGGCCGTGGCGGGGCTGACGATTTCGATGCACACCCGCAGCGGCCAATGGCAGGTGGCGGCAGGTGTGCTCGCCATCGGCAGTCTGCTGGCGGGCTGGCAGCCGGGGCTGGCGCTGTTCTCGGCGGTGGCTGGAGTGCTGTCGCTGTGGCAGGTAGCGGCATGGCGGCCTTGGGCGGTACGCCGGGTACCGCTGCTGTGGGTGCTGTACGCGGGTTATGCGGCGCTGGGCGCGGGTTTACTGGCGGCTGCGGTGTATGCGCTGGGTTGGACGGTGCGCACCGCCTGGCCCGCGCACGTTATCGGCGTTGGCGGTTTTGCCACGCTCATCATCGGTATGGTTACGCGCACGGCGCTCGGCCACCTGGGCCGTCCGCTGCGGGCCGACCGCAGCATGGTTACGGCCTATGCGTTGGTGATCGCCGCCGCCGTGTTGCGGCTGATGGCGCTGCTGCCCACGGCAGCGTCACTGCCTGCGCTGCACATGGCCGCCGCAGCGTGGACAGTCGCCTTCGCCCTGTATTTGTGGCGATTCTTGCCGATGATGATTCGCCCCCGCGCCGACCGCATGCCGCAGCAAATTTCCGGCCGTATTCCGGTGCGGGTGTCGCGGTAAAGCGCGTCCGGCCACAGCCACAAGCCGGCCAAGGCAACGTGACGTCTCGGATACCGGTACTGGCAACGTCGGCGCAAATGGCAATGCCAAGAGCGGGTTGCCGATGCGGCCTAATCGACTCTGACGGGCTGTCCGTCGCGGGTGCGGAGGTTGGTTTGCGTCGGCGCGTTCGGGTCGGGTCGGGGCGGCAGTGGGCGGGGGCCGTCATAGTTGACAGCGTGCGGTGGTATCACCGGCACGTCGGCGAGCGTGATGTGCGTGCAATAGATCGGATCGGGAATACCGGTGTAATCCAGCCGCACCAAACGGCCTTGTTCACCCAGACCAAACTCGGCGCGCACGCTGTTGTCAGCGTAGCGCAATGGCGGCGCTGCGGCCTGGGAATCGCTCGGAATCACGCGTTTGAGCACCGCGTGACCGCGCATTCCGTCCAGCGTGGCCATATCCCGATACAGGTGGGCGGTAAAACGCAGATCGTACGGGCACTGGTAGTCCAGTGGCGGAGCGACTTGCAGCGCGTCAAGCACTGAGCAGCCAGGCAGCAGAAGGCAGATCGAAACTGCTGCGACGCCATGTCTCAAGCGCATGAGTCGCTCTATAAAATGTAGCGTGATAAATCCTCGTCACCACTCAACTCGGCCAGCCGCGCATCGACGAACGGAACATCAATGGTGATGGTCTGGCCTTGCAGCCGGGTCGCGTCGAAGCTGACTTCTTCCAGCAAGCGCTCCATCACCGTGGAAAGCCGTCGCGCGCCGATGTTTTCGGTGCGTTCGTTGACCGCGTAGGCGATTTCAGCCAGCCGCGCAATGCCCGCATCGGTAAAGGCCAGCGTTACGCCCTCGGTGGCCAGCAGCGCTTGATACTGGCGCGAGAGTGAGGCGTCGGTCTGGGTGAGGATGGCCTTGAAGTCCTCCACCGACAGCGAGGCCAATTCGACGCGAATGGGCAAGCGCCCTTGCAATTCGGGGATCAAATCGCTGGGCTTGGACAGGTGAAACGCGCCCGAAGCGATAAACAAAATGTGATCGGTCTTAATCATGCCGTATTTGGTACTGACCGTGGTGCCTTCCACCAGCGGCAGCAGGTCGCGCTGCACGCCCTGGCGCGACACGTCGGCGCTGCTGCCTCCGCCTTCCAGACTGCGCGCAGCCACTTTGTCGATTTCGTCAATGAAAACGATACCGTTTTGCTCCAGATTTTGTAGCGCCTCGGCGCGCAAGTCGTCCTCGTTGACCAGCTTGCCCGCCTCCTCGTCGGTGAGCAGGCGCATGGCTTCGGAGATTTTCAGGCGCCGCATTTTTTTGCGACCGCCAGTGTTGCCGAGCATGCCCCGAATTTGCTCGGCCATTTCTTCCATGCCCGGCGGCCCCATTACTTCCAGCGTGGCTTGCGGCTGCGCCAACTCGATTTCGATTTCCTTGTCGTTCAATTGCCCTTCGCGCAACTTTTTGCGGAAAGTTTGCCGCGCTGCGCCGTCCTTGCCGTCCTGCGCCGCGTTGCCTTCGGCTTGCCGCGCTGGCGGAATCAGGACATCCAGAATGCGCTCCTCGGCCAAATCCTCGGCGCGCACACGCACTTCGCGCGTGGCCGCTTCGCGCGCTTGTTTGACGGCCATCTCCGCCAGGTCGCGGATGATCGAATCGACATCCTTGCCGACGTAGCCGACCTCGGTGAACTTGGTTGCTTCCACTTTGATGAACGGCGCGCCAGCCAAGCGCGCCAGCCGGCGCGCGATCTCGGTCTTGCCCACGCCGGTGGGGCCAATCATCAGGATGTTTTTGGGTGTGATTTCGGCACGCAACTTTTCATCGACCTGCTGACGGCGCCAGCGGTTGCGCAGCGCAATGGCCACCGCGCGCTTGGCTTGGGACTGGCCAACGATGTGGCGGTTGAGTTCGGAGACGATCTCCTGCGGGGTCATGGAAGACATAAGCGGTTGAGCGTTAAGTATTCCGCGGTGGGCACGGAAACGAAAAAAGATAAAACATCAAAGCCAAGGCGGACGCAAATGATTCTCCCGCCGCCTCGCTTACGGCCCTTCTTCCCCCAGCACCTCGATGGTGTGATGCTGATTGGTGTAGATGCACAGGTCGCCCGCGATTTCAAGGGCCTTTTTGACGATCTGGCTGGCGGGCATTTCCGTGTGATCCAGCAACGCCTTGGCCGCCGATTGCGCATACGCGCCGCCCGAACCGATGGCTACCAGCCCATGTTCGGGTTCCAACACGTCGCCATTGCCGGTGATGATGAGCGAGGCTTCCCGGTCGGCTACGGCCAGCATCGCCTCCAGCCGTCGCAGCACGCGGTCGGTGCGCCAATCCTTGGTCAGTTCAATGGCCGCGCGCGTTAAATGGCCCTGGTGCTTGTCGAGCTTGGCCTCGAAGCGTTCGAACAGCGTGAAGGCATCGGCCGTCGCGCCCGCGAAGCCCGCCAGTACCCGCCCGTGATAGAGCTTGCGCACCTTGCGCGCCGACCCTTTGACGACGATGTTGCCCAGGGTCACCTGGCCATCGCCCCCTATCGCTACTTGCCAGCCCGCCGGCGTGTTGCGCCGTACGCTGACGATGGTCGTACCGTGAAAAGATTCCATGGCAATCATCCGGTAAAAGGCAGCAGAGCTATGCACAATGGCAGCACACTTAATCTGCGCCGGACAAAATAAAAAAGCCAGAAGGACTGCGGGCGAACGCCGGGCATTCGCTTGCAGTCGATCTGGCCTTGGTCAGCTGCCTAGCTCCAAAACCTTGGGTAAACCTCAGGCCAACTGGGCTTTGACCTGCTGCACGATGCTGGCAAAGGCCGCCTGGTCGTGGACGGCGATGTCGGCCAGCACCTTGCGGTCCAGCGTGATACCGGCCTTGGTCAGACCGTTGATGAACTGGCTGTAGGTCAGGCCGCATTCGCGCGTGGCGGCGTTGATGCGGGCGATCCACAAGCGGCGGAAGTCGCGCTTTTTGTTGCGGCGGTCGCGGTAGGCGTACTGGCCCGCCTTCATCACCGCCTGTTTGGCGACGCGGAAGACGTTGCCGCGGCGGCCGCGGAAGCCCTTGGCCAGGGCGAGAATTTTCTTGTGACGGGCGCGTGCGGTAACGCCGCGTTTAACGCGAGGCATATCGGTTCTCCTTGTTCGTCCGGGGGATTACAGGCCCGCGAAAGGCAACATCTGCGCCACGTGACCGAGGTTGGTCTCATGCACGTTGACGGCGCCGCGCAAGTGGCGTTTGTTCTTGGTGGTTTTCTTGGTCAGAATGTGACGCTTGAAAGCCTGACCGCGCTTGACGGTGCCGCCGGGACGGACGCGAAAACGCTTTTTCGCGCTGCTCTTGGTTTTCATCTTGGGCATGAATGCCCCTCCATTACATCGTTGATCGTGCTCGCGGGGCGTGCGCGAAACCTGCTTCGCGCCCTTGATGGCCCCGAGCCACTTGTGGTAGCGGAACTGACGGCGGTCAGCCCACTCTTTGCCGGTCGTCCGGCAAAACTCCCATTCGCTAGCACCCGGACTCAGTCCGGATCCAGCAAAGTATTAGATTATCGCCGATTTCCCGTCAGGCCAGCGCCGCAGTCTGCGCGGACTGAGCATCCGCAGCGGCTGCTTCCGCTTTCTTGACGGCTTGGGTCGCAGGCTGAACCGGCTGTTGCCCGCCGCCGCTCTTCTTGCGCGCGGGAGCGATCATCATAATCATCTGCCGCCCTTCGAGCTTGGGGAATTGCTCGACCACAATACTGTCGGCCAGGTCGTCGCGGATGCGGTTCAAAAGCTGTATGCCCAAGTCCTGATGCGTGATTTCGCGCCCGCGAAACCGCAGCGTAACCTTGACCTTGTCGCCATCGCCCAGAAAGCGGCGGATATTGCGCATCTTGATCTGGTAGTCGCCCTCGTCGGTGCCGGGGCGGAACTTGACTTCCTTGATCTCGATCACAGTTTGGCGCGCCTTGGCCTCGGCGGCTTTTTTCTGTTCCTGGTATTTGAACTTGCCGTAATCCATCAACCGGCAAACCGGCGGGTGCGCCGTGGCGGCGATTTCCACCAGGTCCACATCCATGTCTCCGGCCATGCGCAGGGCTTCCTGCAGGGCAACAATGCCGAGTGGCTCATTGTTGGGGCCGTTGAGGCGGACTTCGGGAGCGGTAATTTCACGGTTGAGACGGTGCGCGTGCTCTTCGCGCTGGCGGCGGTCACGAAAATTGGTAGCGATGGTTGGAATCCTCTAAACAAAAAATCACACCCGTGCAACAATTTCTCCAGTGAGCCGTTCGATGAAGGCATCAAGCGACATCACTTCGGAATCGGTTCTGCCACGGGAACGCACAGCGACAGCGCCAGTTTCCTTTTCCTTGTCGCCCGCGACCAGGATGTAAGGGAACTTTTGCAGCGCGTGTTCGCGGATTTTATAAGTGATTTTTTCGTTTCGCAGATCGGCCTCAACCCGAAAACCGCGCTGGCGCAGCGTTTTCACCACATTTTGCACGTAATCGGCCTGCGCGTCGGTAATCCCGGTGACCACCGCCTGCACCGGCGCCAGCCAGGTCGGCAGCGCCCCGGCGTGCTGTTCGATCAGGATGCCGATGAAGCGCTCCAGGCTGCCGACGATAACGCGGTGCAGCATGATGGGGCGGTGCCGGTTGCCGTCCTCGCCGACGTATTCGGCGTCCAGCCGCTCAGGCATGTTGGGATCGACCTGAATCGTGCCGCACTGCCACGGGCGGCCCAGCGCATCTTTAAGTGTGTATTCGATCTTGGGGCCATAGAACGCGCCCTCGCCAGGCAAGTATTCAAAGTCGCAGCCGGAAGCGCGCAACCCCTCGGCCAGCACGTTTTCAGCGCGATCCCAGCTTTCGTCGGAACCGATGCGCTTTTCAGGCCGCGTCGAAAGTTTGTAGATGATGTTGGTGAAACCAAAATCCTTATAGACCTTTTGCAGCAGCGCGGTAAACGTCGTGACCTCGGATTGAATCTGGTCTTCGGTACAGAAGATATGAGCGTCGTCCTGCGTAAAAGCGCGCACGCGCATGATGCCGTGCAGGCTGCCCGAAGGCTCGTTCCGATGGCAGGCGCCGAATTCGCCGTAGCGCAGCGGCAGATCGCGGTAGCTTTTGACGCCCTGCTTGAAGATCAGGATATGTCCCGGACAGTTCATCGGCTTGAGCGCGAAGTCGCGCTTTTCGCTCTCGGTGGTGAACATGTTTTCGCGGTATTTGTCCCAGTGCCCGGTTTTTTCCCACAGCGATTTGTCCAGGATTTGCGGCCCTTTGACTTCCTGGTAGCCGTTGTCCTGATACACGCGCCGCATGTACTGCTCCACTTGCTGCCAGACCACCCAACCGCGCGGATGCCAGAACACCGTGCCGGGCGAATGCTCGTCGATGTGGAACAGATCGAGTTCGCGTCCGAGCTTGCGGTGATCGCGCTTTTCGGCCTCTTCGAGCATGCGCAGGTAATTACCCAGTTCCTCCTTGCTGGCCCAGGCGGTGCCGTAGATGCGCTGGAGCATCTCGTTGCGGTGGTCGCCCCGCCAATAAGCCCCGGCCACCTTCATCAGCTTGAAGTATTTGAGCTTGCCGGTACTGGGCACGTGCGGGCCGCGGCACAGATCCTCGAACGCGCCTTCGCGGTAAAGCGAAACCTCCTGCCCCGCCGGAATGCTGCCGATGATCTCGGCCTTGTAATGCTCGCCCAGTCCCTTGAAATACGCCACCGCCTCGTCGCGCGGCAGCACGCGGCGCACCACCGGCTCGTCTTTGGCGGCCAGCTCGGCCATCTTCTGCTCGATGGCCTGCAACTCTTCCGGCGTGAACGGACGCTGGTAGCTGAAGTCGTAATAAAAGCCGTTTTCGATTACCGGGCCGATCGTCACTTGCGCATCGGGAAACAGCGTCTTGACCGCGTAAGCCAGCAGGTGCGCGGTGGAGTGGCGGATCAGCTCCAGCCCTTGCACGTCTTTGGCGGTGACGATGGCCAGCTTGGCGTCATGGTCGATGATGGCGCTGACATCGACCAGCTTGCCATCCACCTGGCCCGCCAAGGCTGCCTTGGCCAAGCCTGCGCCGATAGATTGCGCTACCTCAGCCACCGTGACGGGCGCGGCAAATTCACGCCGGGAACCGTCGGGAAGAGTAATCTGGATCATGATTGTTGGTTCAACGGCAATGAAAAAGCGCGGTAAAACTGCACTTTTGCCGAAATCCTGGCAAAATTTTTTATGGGAACTTAGGGCTGTCTACATGGAACATATAGACAGCGCTGGATTTTACTGTGCCGTCCACTTGCCAGCAGTTTGGCGCGTTAAAGGGTAACGGCATTTCACGCCGAAAAGGAAGTGATCTTCATGAAAAACCGCAATTTCACCCGTACCACCTTAGCCGCCGGCGCTGCCGCCGGTGCGCTGGTACTACTTGCCGGGTGCGTTGTCGCGCCTGCACCCTACTACGATCCCAGCGGGGCGCAGCAGGGTTACCCTGGCGCGGCTCCAGGGTATGCCTATGGCGGCGGATACCCCGCTTCTGGCGACGCGCCGGTTTATGCCACCATGGCGCCGCCCGCCCCGTATGTGGAAGTGCAACCGGTGATTCCGTTCGCGGGTGCAATCTGGATCGGCGGCTTCTGGAATTGGAGCGGTGGCCGTTATTCATGGGTAGGCGGCCATTACGAACGCCCGCGGGCCGGCTACAGCTATGAACCTCGCCGTTGGAGCCAAGGTTCCGGTGGGCACTGGAAACTAGGTGGCGGCTGGAAGCGGCGATAAATCACCGCGCGAGTCAAGCGCTCGCGCCCAAACCGTACTGGGATGAAACCTGTTTCAATATGTCCTTCGCCACAAAAAACAAGTGAATGACAATGCGCTGAAAACGCTGGCCAAAGTCCCGCAAGTCACGTTGCTGTTCTGGATCGTGAAAATTGCGGCGACCACGCTCGGCGAGACCGGCGGCGATGCCGTCACTATGTCGATGAATCTGGGCTACCTGACGGGCACGCTCATTTTCGCCGTCATTTTCGGCGTCATGGTCACGGCGCAAATCCGCGCGCGGTCATTTCATCCCTTGCTTTACTGGGCCACGATTGTCGCCAGCACCACGGTTGGCACTACGCTGGCCGATTTCGCCGACCGCACGCTGGGCATAGGCTACGCGGGCGGTTCGACGATGTTGCTGGCGCTACTGGCGATTTCGCTGCTGCTGTGGTATCGCACGCTGGGCACGGTGTCGGTGTCGTCGGTCGATACGCCGAAAGCGGAATTGTTTTACTGGCTAACCATCACGTTCTCGCAAACGCTCGGCACCGCTTTGGGCGACTGGACAGCCGATACCGCCGGCATCGGTTACGGGGGCGGCATTTTTGTGTTCGGCGCGCTGCTTCTAATCATCGCAGCGGCCTATTTCTGGACCCAAGTGTCGCGCACCGCGCTGTTTTGGGCTGCTTTTGTGTTGACCCGCCCGCTCGGCGCCGTAATTGGCGACTTCCTCGATAAACCCATGAACGCAGGCGGCATGGCGTTAAGCCGCTACACGGTATCGGGGGCGCTGGTCGTATTTATTCTGGCGATAGTTTTGCTCTTCAAGCAGCGCGCCGCGTCAAAGATGCATTGATCGCGCACCAATACCAACTCTGCTCACAAAACAGGCCGCTCGCAAGCGGCCTGTTTTGTGTGTCCGACGATTGACCCGAACCCTACTGGCCGGGTCTGCCGCCAAGATCAGTGGAACTGCGCTTCCTCGGTCGAGCCGGTGAGCGCCTTGACGCTGGAGGAGCCGCCCTGGATGACGGTGGTCACGTCGTCGAAGTATCCCGCGCCGACTTCCTGCTGGTGCGACACGAACGTGTAGCCCTGTTCGCGCGCCGCGAATTCAGGCTCTTGCACCATGTTGACGTAGTGCTTCATGCCTTCACCGCCGGCGTAGGCGCGCGCGAATTCAAAGCTGCGGTACCAGTTGATATGAATGCCCGCCAGCGTGATGAACTGGTACTTGTAGCCCATGGCCGCAAGTTCGTCCTGGAACTTGGCGATGGTTTTGTCGTCCAGATTCTTTTTCCAGTTGAACGAGGGCGAGCAGTTGTAGGCCAGCAATTTGCCCGGGGCCTTGGCGTGTACGCCTTGCGCAAATTCGCGGGCAAAGCCCAAGTCGGGCGTGCCGGTTTCGCACCACACCAGATCGGCATAGGGCGCGTAGGCCACGCCGCGGCTGATGGCTTGCTCCAGGCCGTTCTTGACGCGGTAAAAGCCTTCCTGCGTGCGCTCGCCGGTCAGGAACGGCTTATCGTTGGCGTCGTGGTCGCTGGTCAGCAGGTTGGCCGCTTCGGCGTCGGTGCGCGCCAGCACGATGGTGGGCACGCCCATCACGTCGGCGGCAAAGCGCGCGGCAATCAGTTTTTCGACCGCCTCGCGCGTGGGCACCAATACCTTTCCGCCCATGTGGCCGCACTTTTTGACGGCGGCAAGCTGGTCCTCGTAATGCACGCCCGCCGCGCCGGCGACGATCATGTTCTTCATCAGTTCGAAGGCGTTGAGCACGCCGCCAAAGCCCGCTTCAGCGTCGGCCACGATCGGCAAAAAGTAGTCGATGAATTCCTTGTCGCCGGGGTTCACGCCGCGCGACCATTGAATCTCGTCGGCGCGCTTGAAGGTGTTGTTGATGCGGCGCACCATGGTCGGCACCGAGTCGTAGGCGTACAGCGACTGGTCGGGGTACATGGTCTCGCTGGTGTTGCCGTCTGCGGCTACTTGCCAGCCCGACAGGTACACCGCTTCCAGCCCGGCCTTGGCCTGCTGCATGGCCTGTCCGGCGGTGATGGCGCCGAAGGCGTTGACATAGCCCTTCTTGGCGCCGCCATTGATCTTGGCCCACAGCTTTTCGGCGCCGCGCTGTGCCAGCGTGCATTCAGGCTGAATGCTGCCGCGCAGCCGCACCACGTCGGCGGCGCTGTAACCGCGCTGGATGCCTTTCCAGCGCGGGTTGGCGGCCCAGTCCTTTTC
The DNA here is from genome assembly GCA_031256125.1 of Burkholderiaceae bacterium. Classification (GTDB taxonomy): domain Bacteria; phylum Pseudomonadota; class Gammaproteobacteria; order Burkholderiales; family Burkholderiaceae_C; genus Ottowia. The sequence goes on along the minus strand of JAIRRE010000074.1, from coordinate 328 downwards.
CAAGGCCGCAATTTGCTGTTGACGGGTCAGTTCAGTCATGAGAAATCTCCAGGTTGAGAGTCAAGGGAAAACGGAAAACAGATGCACTTGCGGCAGCGTGCGAAAGCCTCTCCCGGAATCACTCCGGCCCAAGCCTCAACCACCGCCCAACCACCAGCGTCATGGGTTGCATGATACTCTTGTATAAGACTAAAGTCTATTCTTGTGTCTTATATAAGATTTATTTTTTATCATTGCATATCAATATATTAATAATTAAAATTCTCTATGCGGAATTTCATAACTGAATTTCGCTGTCTATCCAGGTAACCCGGCTAACCTATATTGC
>JAIRRE010000234.1 GCA_031256125.1 Burkholderiaceae bacterium | reverse complement strand
CCCTGGAAAACGCTGGACGCCGCCGCGTTAGCCCATTACAAGGCTGCGCTGCAAGCCATCTTTATGCCGTTCATCAGCGTCTCCGTACTCAGCGAAGCCGATACCGAATCCGAAATCATCGACAAAGTGCTGCTTGCGCTGGACTGGGATGAAAACGCCTTGCGGCAAGTCAACCTGTCCAGCAAGGGCCGTGCAGACGTGCCCGACTACCTGTTGTTTGCTAATGGTGAGCACAAGGCGCGGGCGCTGGCCGAAAGCGAAGCCTATCGGCGCTACCGCCACGGCATTGCCATGCTGGAGGCCAAACGCTGGCTGCGCCCGCTTGACCGGGGCGACCCCGCCGATGCCGCCGACCCCGACGCGCCTTCGTCCCAGATGCTGCGCTATCTCTCCCGCGCCGACGTGATGTCCGACCGCGCCGTCAAATGGGGCATCCTCACCAACGGCGCGGTATGGCGGCTGTACTGGCAAGACGCGCGCTCGCGCGCCGAAGAATTCTTCGAGGTCGATTTGGCCGCCGCGCTGGGCCTGCCCGGCGCGCAGCCGGATTTGGACCACCCGGACGGCGACCACGCGCTTAAACTGTTTGCGCTGTTCTTTGGCCGCGCCGCGTTTTTGCCGCAGGCGTGGGACGGCGCGGGCCGCAGCCTGCACGCCTACGCCCGCAACGAGGCGCGCGAGTACGAAGAAAAAGTCGCGCAGAACCTCGGCCAGCGCGTGTTCAACGACATCTTTCCGCAACTGGCCGACGCGCTGGCGCGCGGTGATCTGGAGGGCCGCGAGCGCACGCATCAAGTCGGCTTCGGCCAGTTCACCCGTCCGCAATTCGACGACGATTACTTGGAAGAAGTGCGCCAGGCCGCGCTGGTGCTGCTGTACCGGCTGCTGTTCCTGTTCTACGCCGAAGACCGCAAGCTCCTGCCGGTACACGACGAGCGCTACAAACCTTATAGCGTGCACCATCTTCGCCAGGAAGTGCGTGACAAGAACGACAGCGGCGTCAAATGGTCCAGCACGATGAAAAACCTGTGGCTGCGGCTGCAAGGCTGTTTTCATCTCATCAACGTTGGTGACGACACCATAGGGATGCCCGCCTACAACGGCGGCCTGTTCGCCCGCGCCCGCTCGCCCCTGCTGGAGCGCGCCAGCGTGCCCGATCAGGTGCTCGCTCCCATCATCGACACCCTCTCGCGCCGCACCGAGGATGTGCTCAAGGGCTGGATCAACTACCGCGACCTGTTGGTGGCGCACCTGGGCGGCATTTACGAGCGGCTGCTCGAATACAAGCTGGTGCACGAGGTACAGGCCCTTGACGACTACAGGGACAAACCCGAAATCAACCGCATCACGGCCCAGCCCGCCAGCTTTGCGCGCACGGTTTCGGGCAGCTACTACACGCACGACGATCTGGTGCGCCTGGTGCTGCGCGAATCGGTCGGCCTGCTCGCGCGCGAGCGCGCGGCGGCCTTTGAATCGCACTTGCAACGGCTGGCCAAAAAACACTCGCTCAACCCCGGCGACTGGGACGCCATCGACGCCAAAGACCCGTCCAGCCAAATGCTGGAACTCAAGATTTGCGACCCGGCGATGGGCAGCGGCCATTTTTTGGTGACATTGGTGGACGACCTGGCCGACCGCGTGCTCGAAGCCGTGGCCCATGCCAGCCAGCAGGTCAACGCGCAAGCATGGGCGGCCCATTTGGCCGAAGCGGGACGCCCCTGGCAAAGCCCGGTGCTGCAACGTATCGCCGCCATCCGCAAAGAGATCAAAACCAACGCGCAAACGCACGGCTGGGCCGTGACCGACGCGCAACTGGATGACCGGCACATCGTGCGTCGCATGATCCTCAAGAAGGTAGTCTTCGGCGTGGACAAGAACCCGATGGCCGTCGAGCTGGCCAAAACCGCGCTGTGGCTGCACACCTTTACCGTCGGCGCGCCGCTGAGTTTTCTGGATCACCACCTCAAATGCGGCGATTCGCTGCATGGCGAAAAGCTCGACGCCGTGCAGCGCGGCCTGTCCGAACTGGGCATGTTGTTCCAGCAATCCAATTTGCAACGGCTGGCACTGGCCGCCAAAAGTCTGGAACAAGTCGCAGACCTCACCGACATCGACATCGCCCAGGCGCAACTGTCCAAACGGCTTGCCGAAGACGCTGAAAAACAGGTCGCCCCGCTCAGGGCATTGCTCGATTTCTGGCGCGCGCTGCGCTGGCTCGTTCCGGGCTGGCCGCAAAACATGAACCGACTGGCGCGTCTGGACGATGCACAACAGGTCGCCGCGCTGACCGAAATTCTTTCGCCGCACCGCGATCTGGTTGCGATGTTGATGGGCGGGCGCATCGAAGGCACCGACCCGGCCGTCGTCGCCGCCAATGCGCTGATCGGTCAGGCGCGCGCACTGGCGCAGCGCGAAAATTTCTTGCACTGGTGGACTACCTTCCCCACCGTATTTGGCGGACAGAACAGCGGCTTTGACGCCGTGATCGGCAACCCGCCCTGGGACCGCATCAAGCTGCAACAGGTGGAATGGTTCGCCGAGCGCGACCGCGACATCGCCGCGCAGCCGCGCGCCGCCGACCGCCAGCGGATGATCGACGCTCTGGCGCAAAAGCAAGCACCGCTGTGGGCCGATTACCAGGCCGCCGTGGAACGCGCCGAAACCAACGCCCGCGTACTGGGCAAAGGCAAGCTCGGCAGCACGGACTATCCGCTGCTTGGCGGGGGCGACTTAAACCTGTACAGCCTG
>JAIRRE010000327.1 GCA_031256125.1 Burkholderiaceae bacterium | reverse complement strand
GTGGTGATTGTGACATTGGTGCCGGCGTTCAATGAGTCGCTAATGGCTTCATTGTTGATCGTGGCCGGGTCGTCAGTGGGCGTGAAATCGCTGACATTGGTACTTGCGCCAGTGTCGATGTAGATATCCGCCGGATCAATCAGCCATTCGCCTGCCTTGACACTGCCCTGTACGCCAAGCGAATGCCCGGAGGTTTCCACAAAGCCGCCTTTGCCGTTAACTGCCGTGGCGTCTATTGCAACGCCCGCGTCCACCTGCACCAGGTTGGCAAAGGTAACGTTGGTAATCAGCCCGGCCGCGCTTGTTCCGGGGAGTTTGTTAAGACTGTCCCCACCGATGATAACCGTGCCGCCTTGCGTGTCGCCGCTGGCATTGATGCTGGCTTCGCCGAATAGCCCCACCCGATTGCCCGAGAGAACCACCGTCCCGCCTTGTCCGGTGGCGTTGGATACATCAATCGCACCGGTGACGACAACATCGCCGGTATCCCCGGCGTCCGCAACCACCGTTCCGGCTTTGACGATGCCGGACAGGTTGACCACCGTATCCAATAAGGTATCGCTGCCCCGGCCCGTCAGCAGCACCGCGCCGCTGGCCTGGATCGTGCCCTGGTTTTCCACCAGCGCTTGCGCCGTGGCATTGGTCAGGATGACATTGATGCCCTGACCGTTCTTGAGCGCCACCGTGGCGCTGTCGCCCGCAGCCAGGATGACATTCGTTCCGGCGTTGATCGCGCCGGTGTTTCTGACCTGATCGGCGATCAGAGTGACATAGCCCGTGGCCGTGATCGTGCCGTTGTTCACGATGCTGGCCTGGGTTCCGGTTCCGCTCAGCGTGAACGGACTTCCGGTCATGAAAGCGCCGGCATCGATGCTCTTGGTCGTCGCCAGCAGCGAGCCGACGTTCACGATAGACCCATTACCGAACAGGATGCCGCTGGCGTTCTGGATCAGGATCTGACCGTTGGCGAACAAAGCCCCCTGGATGTTACTTGCCTGACCACCGGTAACGATATTGAGCGCGGCGGCCTGGCTGTTGGGTTGATAAAACTGAACGGTGTTGCCGCTGCCGATGCTGAAGCTGTTCCAGTCGATGACCGTTCTCTGGCTGCTCTGGTTGATGTTCAGGGTGTTGCCATTGGGCTGGCTGATGGTGGCCTGACCCGCAGTCACCACGCCGCCGCTGGGCAGATATTGGGCATAAGCAAGGCTTGCAAACAGCCCCAGAACCGCAAGGGTAGCGCCACTGAGATAGGAGACAATTTGGCTACCTGAGTGAGAGCCGCCTCCGCTTCCTTCCCCAGCGCGTTTTCCTTGACTGCGTACACATTCGGCTACGGCGACGAGCATGCCTAAACGCTTGCTGAAAATCTTGCGGTAACGGAGTTTGTTCATTTTGCTGGCTCCCGTTCGGCACCCTGTGTGCCTGTGTTGTTGTAAATGGATGAATGGACTGCGGCCGCGATATTACAGGGTGAATTCACTGCGCGGTTTGACGATCGTCAGGGCGGATGGCAAAAGCAGAACGGCCTCGTCTTCGGAGGAAGCGGGGCCGGTTGCACGACGACTTCAAACAGCACTAGCGTAACCCACGTAGACCCACGCCAGCGCAGCGGCAGCACCGATAAAGATGATGGATAGCCCCAAGGAAATATAGCGCAATAAAACAAGCAAGTAAGCCACCGAGTGTAGCGCGGCGGCAAATTACCCGCGCCGAATGTGGCTCACGCCCGCCACTTCGCCGACGCGGTCGAGCAGACGTTGCAGTTGTTCCGTGCCGCCGGTGAATTCGACGGTGAATGCCATGTGGGCGATGCCGTTTTTCGAGCGGGTTTTGACTGCGGTGAGGTTGAGCTTTTCCTTGGAGAGCACATCCGAGATGTCGCGCAGCAGGCCCTGGCGGTCATGCGCTTCGACATTCAGATCGGCCGCATACATGCCCCCCTGCTTGCCGCCCCACTGGGCTTCGAGCACACGCTCAGGATTTTTGGCCGACATGTTACGGAAGTTGGCGCAATCGAGCCGGTGTACCGACACGCCACGGCCACGAGTGACGAAACCGGCGATGGCATCATTCGGCACGGGTTTGCAGCAACTGCCCAGTTGGATCATCAGCTTGTCCACCCCGACTACCAGAACACGCGATTCGCCGACCTGCGATTGCCTGGTCTGGATTTCCGGTTCAGGTTCTGCTGCCTCGGGTGTTCCGCGCAGTGCCGTCTCGACGGCGCGCGGACCGATTTCGCCGCGCGCGGCAGCCAGAAACATTTGATCGGGATTCTTGTAGCCGAGCTTGCGCGCCAGTTCGTCGAGATTGGCCTGGGTCTGCCCACAGCGCTGAAGTTCCTTGGTGATGAAGGCGCGGCCTTGCGCCAGCATTTCTTCTTCCTGCTGGGCGGCGAACCAGGCCTTGACTTTCTGCCGCGCGCGCGCCGAGTGCAGGTAGCCCGGCGCCAGCCAGTCGCGCGAGGGGCCGCCGGTTTTGACCGTGGTGATTTCGACCCGCTGGCCGTTGACCAGCGGCGTATCGAGCGGCACCAGATGGCCGTCGATTCTGGCGCCACGGCAGCGATGGCCGATGTCGGTATGTAGGCGATAGGCAAAGTCGATCGGCGTCGCCCCTTGCGGCAGGTCGATGACCCGCCCCTGCGGGGTTAATACATAAATCGTATCGTCGAGCGCGGCGCGCCTGGAGTGCCGAACCCAGGCGTCGGAATCGGTAATTTCGTCGCGCCAGGAAATCAGTTGCCGCAGCCAGGCGATTTTTTCATCGTAGGCCGATTCGGCGCGCGCCGGCCCGCCCGCTTCCTTGTAGCGCCAATGCGCGGCGATGCCTAGTTCGGCATGGCGGTGCATTTCGGCCGTTCGTATCTGTACTTCCAGCGCGCGGCCGTCCTCGGCCATCACGGCGGTATGGAGAGAGCGGTAGGAATTGCCCTTGGGGTGCGAGATGTAATCATCGAACTCGCCGTGAATCGGCTGCCAGAGCGCGTGCACGATGCCCAGCACGGTGTAGCAATCGCGTACCTCGGGCACGATGACGCGCAGCGCGCGCACGTCGTAAATCTGCTCGAAGTCGAGATGCTTGGCGCGCATCTTGTTCCAGATGCTGTAAATATGTTTGGGCCGGCCATAGACCTCGGCGGTCAGACCGGATTTTTGGGCTTCTTCCTGCAAGCGGCTCGTGGCCGCCGTGATGAAGCGCTCGCGCTCGCCGCGCTTTTCATCGAGTTGGCCAGCAATGCGCTTGTAAGTTGCGGGTTCGAGAAAGCGAAACGAGAGGTCCTCGATTTCCCATTTCATTTGCCAGACACCGAGCCGGTTGGCCAGCGGCGCGTAGATTTCCAGGCTCTCCCCGGCCATACGCCGCCGCATCGGGCTGTCCTTGTCCGTCAGCCAGCGTAGCGTCTGCGTGCGCGAGGCCAGCCGCAATATGACGACGCGCACGTCGTCGGCCATCGCCAGCAGCATTTTGCGCAGAACTTCCGCCTGCGCTTTGGCTTCGCTTCCGGTCTGCGTTGCTTCGGTCAGCGG
>JAIRRE010000271.1 GCA_031256125.1 Burkholderiaceae bacterium | reverse complement strand
GTGCTGTCCAGATCCGATCAATTAAGCTTGAACATTGTTGTCGATGGATACCACTGGTCTCATGAAAACACATGACACGAAGGAGTGCGCTTGATGCAACTGCTGTTTCAGGTTCTGCTCAATGGCATTCTGCAAGGCGGGCTGTATGCGCTGATGGCGCTGGGGCTGGCGCTGGTGTGGGGCGTGCTCAACATCGTCAATCTGGCGCACGGCGCCTTCATCATGCTGGGCGGCTACGTGGTGTGGGTGCTGTACCGGCATACCCACATCGACCCGTTTGCGCTGCTGCCTGCGGCGGCGCTGGCGCTGGCCGTAGTCGGCTACATAGTGCAGCGCGGCGTGCTCAACCTGGTCATGCGCGGGCCGATGTTCAACACGCTGCTGATTACCTTCGGGCTGGACGTGGTGCTCAGTTATCTGGTGTGGTGGGTCTTCAGCGCCGATTTCCGCACCATCAACCCCAGTTACGCGGGCCGCAGCATCACGCTGGCGGGTGCCACGCTGCCGCTGGTCAACGTGGCGGCGTTCGCGCTAGCGCTGGCGCTGACGCTGGCGATGTGGCTGTTGCTGCTGCACACGCGCGTGGGCCGGCGCATCCGCGCCACGGCGCAGAACTTGACGGCGGCGCGCCTGTACGGCGTGGAGCCGCGCCACCTGTATGCGCTGACCTTCGCCATCGGCGCGGCGCTGGCGGGAGTAGCCGGCGGGCTGTACGGCCTGGTGTCGCAACTCAATCCCTACATCGGCGCGACGCTGACGGCCAAGTGCTTTGCCATCGCCATCATCGGCGGGTTGGATTCGCCGCTGGGCGTGATCGTCGGCGGGCTGGTGCGGGGCATCATCGAAGCCTTCGCATCGCTGTGGCTGGGTTCGACTTACGTCGATGTGGTCAGCTTCGGCCTGCTGGTGCTGGTGCTGATCGTGCGGCCCACGGGCCTGCTGGGGCGCACCGCATGAAAACGCTGCTCAAACTTGCGCTGCTGGCGCTGGTGCTGATTGCCGCCGCCGCGCTGCCGTGGTGGGGGTCTGACGTGCTGCTGCAATTCGGCATCGACGCGCTGCTGCTGGCCACGCTGGCGCAAAGCTGGAACATTCTGGGCGGCTACACCGGCTATGCCTCGTTCGGACAATCGACCTTTTACGGGCTGGGCGCTTATGGCGTGGCCATCGCGATGGTGCAACTGCACTGGCCGTTCGCCGCCGGCATGTTGCTGGGCGTGGTGTTTTGCGCGGTATTCGCGCTGCTGCTGGGCGTGCCGGTGCTGCGTCTGAAGGGGCACTACTTCGCCATCGCCACGCTCGGTCTGGCGCAGGTGATGGGTGCCATCGTCTCCAACATCGGCTTTGCCGGCGCCAATATCGGCCTGGTGCTGCCGATGCTCAACAACAACTTGCTGTTCTACGAAGCGGCGCTGGGCCTGTTGGTAGTGGCGACGCTGGCGGTGTGGTGGATTTCGCGCAGCCGCTTCGGTTACGGGCTGATCGCCATCCGCGAAAACGAAGGCGCCGCCGCCGTCATGGGCATCAACACCACGCTGTACAAGGTGTTGGCGTTCGTGATTGCAGGCGTGCTGGCCGGGCTGGCGGGCGGGATTCATGCGTACTGGATTACCTTCCTCGATCCGGCGGGCGCGTTCGACCTGACGCTCAATGTCAAGATGATCATCATGGCCGTATTCGGCGGGCCGGGCACGGTGTTCGGGCCGGTAGTCGGGGCCTTTTTGCTGTCGGCCATCTCGGAACTGCTGGCCGCCAAGGTCACCAGCATCGCGGCGCTGTTCTTCGGCCTGGTCATCATTCTGGCGGTGGTGGCCATGCCGCGCGGTCTGGCTGACTTGCGCCGGCGCATCCGCCGCCTGGGGCTGGGTTACTTCGCGGACAACATCCGCCGCAACAAGCTATGAGCGAACCGATTCTTCAGGTACAGGGTCTGTCGCGCCGCTTTGCCGGGCTGATGGCGGTCAAGGACGTGAGTTTCACACTCGACCGCGGTCAGGTGCTCGGCCTGATCGGCCCCAACGGCGCGGGCAAGACCACGCTATTGAGCATGATCTCCGGCACGCTTGCGCCCAGCGCGGGTTCAATCACGTTCGAGGGCCGCGACATCACGGCGCTGCCGGCGTTCCGCCGCGCGCGTCTGGGCATCGGGCGCACTTTCCAGATCATGCGGCCCTTCCCGGACCTGACGGTGTTGGATAACGTGGCCATCGGCGCGCTGTTCGGCAACACCAACAAAAAGACGCTGGCCGACGCGCGCGAGGCGGCGCGCGAATGCCTGCGGCGCGTGGACTTGCATGGCCGCATCGACCACCGCGCCGACGAACTGGGTGGCCCCGACCGCAAGCGGCTGGAGCTGGCCAAGGCGCTGGCGATGTCGCCGCGCATGCTGCTGCTCGACGAGGTGATGGCGGGCCTGAATCTGGTGGAGATCGACGAGGTGATCGACGTCATCAAGTCGCTGCGCGCGCAAGGTTTGAGCATCCTGGTCATCGAGCATGTGATGAAAGCCGTGCGCAGCCTGAGCGACCACGTGCTGGTGCTGCACCACGGCGAGCGCATCGCCGAAGGCTCCAGCGAAGCGGTGCTCAGCGACCCGGCGGTCATCGAAGCCTACCTCGGAAAGCGCAAAGCATGAAAGAGCCGCTGCTGCACGTGCAAGACCTGTATGCGGGCTACGGCGATGCCGCCGTGCTCGAAGGCGTCAACCTCGACATTCACGCGGGCGAACTGGTCGCGCTGGTCGGCAGCAACGGCGCGGGCAAGACCACGCTGCTGCGCGCGCTATCGGGGCTGATCCCGGTCAGCGGCGGCCAGATCGTGTTCGACGGCGCGCCGCTGGCGGGCCGCACCAGCGACCAGATTTTCCGCGCGGGCTTGACGCAATTGCCCGAAGGCCGCCAGTTGTTCGACCGCATGACGGTGCAGGACAACCTGCTGATGGGTGCCAACCTGCGCCGCGGCAAAGGCGCGATTGCCGCCGACCTGGAGCGCGTCTATACCCTGTTGCCGCGCCTGCGCGAACGCCGCCATCAACTGGCCGGCACCATGTCCGGCGGCGAGCAGCAGATGTGCGCGATGACGCGCGCGCTGATGGCCGCGCCGCGCCTGCTGATGGTCGATGAAATGAGCCTGGGCCTGGCCCCGGTAGTGGTGCTGCAACTGATGGAAACCTTGCAGCAGGTGCGCGATGGCGGCATCACCGTGCTGCTGGTCGAGCAGGACGTGCATATCGCCCTGGAGCACGCCGACCGCGGCTACGTGCTGGAAACCGGCCGCATCGCGCTAGAGGGCCAAGCCCGCGCGTTGCTGGACAACCCGGAAATCCAGAAAGCGTATCTGGGGGTTTGAGGGCAGGTGGCCACAAAAACTTGTGTGGCACCTCAAAAAAAGAGCGGGCTGCAAGCCCGCTCCTGGTTCCATCAGATTCAGTGACTGGATTGCATCCGCACCATTAGTTACTCGTGCAGCTCAAGCGGCCCACGCCGATGTAGCGCGCCCCGCTCGGGGTCACGGCTGCGAACTGAACGGCCAACGCATAAGCGCCATTGCCCGCGTCCGCCAGTTGCGCACCAGTGTAGGGGATGTTGGTACCCAAGCCAGTTAGGCTCATTGAGGAAGGCGAGGACAGCGTGCTTGGCAAAGCCTGGGTCGCTGTTTCACCGTTGGCGTTAACCGTGACAGAGCCAGTGAGTGCTCCCTGGCCGCCGCTGAAAGAAATGTCTGCCGTGCCGGTAGCCGCTCCCGTCAGAGCGGCCTTGCTACCGCCACTGGTGTAGGTCGGCGTGGTGAAGCTACCGCCCACGCAGTGCAATGAGTTGCTTGGGAATGCACTCAGCGCCTGATATGCGATGTAGTGGTATGCGCGCCCGTCAGTGCCCGTGAGAGTATCCGCGCCGGTCGATGTCGTAACAGTGCCTTGTACCCAGCGCCCGATGGCAAAACTGGCATCGCCAGCGATGTCCTGGATGGCATAGGTTCCCGAAAGCTGGTTGCTGTTGAGCGCGGTTATCGCGCCGTCGGCGGCTTGTTGGTTGCTGGTGAGCGCTCCTGATGTTTGGCCCAAGGGGTTCAAGAGAATGTAGCGGGAAGTATTGCTCGGCACGAAAGACGCGCTGACGCTACCTTGATCGGCCCCGTTTCCGCCCGTGGGTGGAGTGGCGGTGTTACCGGGTGGAGTAGTGGTGTTACTGGGCAGAGGATTGCTGGAGTTGTCGCCACCGCCACCGCCACAGGCTTGCAGCATGAGAACCGAAGCGGCCGAAATAATGAGAAGTCGTGTTTTCATGGTCGATGTCCCGATTTAAATGTAAGGATTTGCAACTCCGATAGTCATCTAAGATTCAGGAGCTGTCATTACAAATTGTAACGTATTTATTTCCCGAAAATGAATCTTTTTAACATCATATTGACGAAATTTTGCACAATGACTGCACACCAGCGCTTCAAATTGGCGAGCGCCAGCGTGCGGAGTGACGATTGAGCTTGAATAGCGGTTTGTTTTTCGGATCGGTGGACAATACGCATCCGTATGTCTTCATCCGCTGATTTTTCTTCTTCCACATCCCCCGCCACGCCTGCCGAATTGCCCTCGGCGCATTCGGCGTTTCGCATGACGGGTCTGGAGCGTCGCGCCAGTTTTTCGCTGGCAACAATTTTCTCGCTGCGGATGCTGGGGCTGTTTCTGGTGCTGCCGGTGTTCGCGCTGGAAGCGGCGCATTTGCCGGGCGGGCACGATCCGTTCATGACCCGGCTGGCGATGGGCATTTACGGCCTGACGCAGGCGATGCTGCAAATTCCGCTTGGGCTGGCCAGCGACCGTTATGGGCGCAAGCGCGTGATCGTGCTCGGTCTGATCGTGTTCGGGGCGGGCAGCGTGCTGGCGGCCTGCGCGGGGTCGATAGTCGGCCTGATCGCCGGGCGCGCGTTGCAAGGCGCGGGGGCGATTTCGGCGGCGGTGACGGCGCTGCTGGCCGATCTGACGCGCGACGAGGTGCGCACCAAGGGCATGGCAATGGTCGGCGCGAGCATCGGGCTGATATTTGCTCTGTCGTTGATGGTTGCGCCCACGCTCGACAACTTGTTGGGAGGGCTGTCCGGGCTATTCACGCTGACGGCGCTGCTGGCGCTGCTCGGTATCGTGGTGGTGGTGTGGGTGACGCCGCCGGAGCCTCGTGGCCATGCCGTCGGCGAGTCGCGCGGGCGCATCGCCGACGTGTGGGCGCATTCGCACCTGTGGCGGCTTTACCTGGGGGTGTTTGCGCTGCACATGGCGCAAATGTCGATGTGGGGCGTGGTGCCGGGCCTGTTGGCGCACGCCGGGCTGCCGATTGCGCAGCACTGGCACGTTTATTTGCCGGCGGTGTTGCTTTCGTTCATTATGCTGGTGGTGATTTTCGGCATGGAACGCGGCGGGCATCTGCGCGCGGTGCTGCGCGGCGGTATCGCGCTGCTGCTGCTGGTGCAACTAGCGTTGTGGCGGCTGGCGCCGCAATGGCCGGGTGCGTGGACTATCGGCATCGTGCTGTTCTTTTTCTTTGTCGCCTTCAACGTGCTGGAAGCGACGCAACCCAGCCTGGTCTCGCGCCTGGCGCCCGCGCACGCGCGCGGCGCGGCGCTGGGTATCTACAACACCTTGCAGGCGCTGGGGCTGTTCGCGGGCGGCGCGCTCGGCGGCCTGCTGTTTAAATATGCCGGCCCGGCGGCGGTGTTCGAAGTCACCACGGCGCTGGCGGCGCTGTGGCTCATTCTGGCTTGGCCGCAGGTGGTGCCGTTGCCGCGCTCGCGTCAGCGGCAGCCGCAGCCGGGGGAGCAGACAGATCCACCCACACGTGGCGGGTCTTGAACTGCGCCAGCATGTTGGCCGCCAGCGTGGCATAGAGTGGGCGGCTAATCATGCGCGAGATGGCCGCCGCGACCATCGCCACCGCCATCAGCGAAAGCACCAGCGGGCGGCCGTCGATCATTTCCATCACGATCAAAAAAGATGTGATCGGCGCTTGCGTGACCGCGGCCAGAAAGCCGGCCATGCCAATGGCAATCAGCGCCGTGTTGCCGCCGTCGCTCCACAGCCGGGCGATGTCGTAACCGATGCCCGCGCCCACCGATAGCGAGGGCGCGAAGATGCCCCCCGGTACGCCGCTCCAGGCCGTCAGCCAGGTGGTCAGAAATTTGAGCGGGCCGAACGCCAGCGCGGCGGGCGGGGTTTCGCTATGCAGCAGGCGGGTCGTCGCCGCAACGCCGGAACCAAAGGTCGTCCCCTCGGTCGCCAAGCCGATCACGGCGATTACCAAACCCAGCGCCGCCGCAAAGAGTACCGGCCAGCGGCGCCGCCAGTAGGCCAGCCGTCGCAGCGGCGCGGTCCAGCGCGATTGCAGGCCGCGCACCGCGCCGGTGGTGAGGGTAACGATCATCAGCTTGGCAAACAGACCGCCCAGCAAGCCGGTGACCACCGTCACCGTCAGGCCCGGCAGCAGCAAAGGCCAGCCCGGCGGCAGCGCGTGAATGGTTCCGAAATAGGCCTTGTCGCCAAAGGCCGAAACCCCTATCAGGCCAGCCAGCACAATGGCCGCGATCACTATCCCGCTGTAGCGCGCTTCCATGTGGTGCGAGAGTTCCTCGAACGCGAACACCACGCCGGCCAGCGGCGCATTGAAAGCCGCCGCGATACCCGCTGCGCCACCGGCTACCAGCAAGGCATGTGGCGAGACGCTGCGCGCGGAGAGCCAACGCTGGCTGTGCAGCAGCACGCCCGCGGCGATTTGCACCGAAGGGCCTTCCTTACCAACCGACAAGCCCGCCACGAAACTGGCCGTTCCCAGCAGCAGCTTGGCAATGGTCAGCTTGAGCGAAACGAACCAGCGCAGCCCGTCGGCGTCCAGCGCCGGGTCTTGCGCCGCGATCACCTGCGGAATACCCGATCCGGTCGAAAGCGGCGCATAGTGGCGCGTGAGCCACACGATGCCCGCGGTAGCCAATGGCGTCCAGATCAGCGGCAGCCACGGCGCGTGTGCCGTCAGCGCGCCAAACAGGCCGAAACCGGCATCGCTCATCAGCGTGAACAGCACCACCACTCCGCCCGCAATGGCGGCGCAAGCCAGCACAATGACGCGGTCCAGCCAGCGCCAGCCATCGAACACCTGGCCCTTGAGTTCGCGGTAAAAGTCTGGGTCGACGCGGCGGCGCACGGGTTGCGCGCCGCTGTCCGGCGCGGCATCGGGGTCGGAAGAGGAAGATTCGGAACCGGTCATGACCGTAACTTTACCGGTTGACGGTAAAGGGCGTGACACACCGCTATGCATCTGACCAATGCTCAATGGGAGCACATTAAAAATATTTTGCCCGGTAGGGCTGGACACACGTGGGCGCTCCAGCCAAGAACACCCACCTGTTTGTCGATGCCGTGCTCTATCGTTATTGGGCCGGCATCCCTTGGCGTGACCTGCCCGAGCGCTTTGGTGACTTCCGGGGCCTGCACCTGCGCCACATGCGCTGGGGCCGCCGTGGCGTATGGCAGCGTGTCTTTGCCCCCTTGGCCGAGGATGCGGGCAACGAATCAGGGCAAGCTTCGGATATGGAGGGCGCCGATGCTTTACTCAAGGACACTCAAGCACAGACGGTCATAGCCGACAAGGGCTATGACGTGCAGCAGCGGGTAGTGCAGCCACTACTGAACTCAGGCAAAGCGGTAGTCATACCCAGCATCAGCACACGCAGGGTGCAGCGCCAGTACGACAAATATCTGCATAAGACGCGCCATTTGATCGAGAATTTCTTTGCGCGCCTCAAGCAATACCGAGCCATAGCCACGCGTTACGACAAGAGCGCTGCTGCTTTCTTTGGGGCAATTCACTGGGCTGCTGTTGTCATTTGGCTTATTTGATGACAGACCCTGGCGCACCTTGTCCTGCCCCAGCACCTTGGCGAACTTGAGCAGCAGCAAACCGGAACCGCTGGCGAGGTCGGATACCTTGTTAACCTCGGTCTTGTTAACCACGGCAATGTCGGTGAGCAGTTCCGACACCCCCTGCGGGGTATAGAACTCGCCGCCGGATTTGTCGGCGGGGGACATACATCCGCATCAGGTATTCGTAGGCGCCGCCGAAGGTGTCGATGGTGTGTTCGGTGTACGCGCCGAGGTTCAGATCGCCGATGACGTCCAGCAGTGCGGACTTTCAGTCAATCGGACGCCGCAGCGCCGCAAGTCGCCGAGGCGCGGCGTCCCAGTCCGGGCCGCTGAACCACGCATCGCCTTCCAGGCAGGCGCGCAGCATCGGCAGGCTGTCAAAGCCCCAGAACAGGCGCCCTTCGACCTCGAACGTGGGCACGCCGAACACGCCGGCGGCAATGGCCGCGTCGGTGTTGGCCTTCAATTGCGCTTTCACAGCATCGCCATTAGCCTCGTGCACACACGGCAAGCGTTGTTCCAGCGTCGCCAGCCGCTGCGGATCAATCGCTTCGCCGCCGCCGCGCCAGACGGCGCGGAAGATCGTTTCGGCCACGTCGCGGCTGATGTCGCCATCGTGGGAAGTTGCCAGCGCCAGCCGCAGATGGGGTAGCGGGTTGTAGGGGTGCGAAGCGGGCATTTCAATCGGAATGCCATGGGTGTGACCCAGCCACAGCACATGGCGGCCGATCCATTGGTGTTTGGACGGCACCTGCGGCGGCGGCGTATTGTCGTGGTGTTTGAACAGCGCACCCAGCAACAGCGGACGGTAATGCACGCCGTAGCTCACCCCCTCCAGCGCGCGCGGCAAATGCTCGAAAGCGAGACAGGCATAGGGTGAAATGAAATCGAGGTAGAAAGTGATTTGCTTCATGGCGTTTCCTGTTTTCATGTCACATCAGCCACCGGCGCGCCGGTGAACCGTTCTATGTCCTGCGGCGCCAGTTGCACCAGCGCGTGCGGATGTCCCGCCGCCGCCCACACCAGTGCGTAGCGGAACAGTTCGCGGTCGATCAGCGTCACCGGCGCATTGGCATGGGCGAAGGGCGACACGCCACCAATCGAGAAGCCGGTTTTGGCTTTGACGAAATCAGCATCGGCGCGCGCCGTCTTGCCCACCAGCGCATCGACCTTCTTCTCGTTGACGCGCCGGTCGCCTGATGTGATGACCAGCACCGCCGCGTCATCGCTTTTGCGCCGGAAGATGATGCTCTTGGCGATTTGCCCCAACTGCACGCCCAGCGCGTCGGCGGCCTGCTGCGCGGTGTGACAGGCATCGTCCAGCATGACCGGGGCGTGCGGATGACCCGCGTCGCGCAAGGCGGCGGCCACACGCCGCACGCCTTCGGGCTGCGTTGTCGATTCGGCGGTCATCGTTATCCTTGAGGCTGTTGACGTTTTGAATGGACGGGCGAAAGATCAATGCTTGTTGAGCATCGCCACCGCCACTCGTGAGCCATTTTTGCGCCCCAGTGCATCGCTGATGAACTGTCCCGTGTCGATGAGCCGGTCCAGGTCGATGTCAGTGTCGATGCCCATGCCGTGCAGCATATAAACCACGTCCTCGGTCGCCACATTGCCGGTCGCGCCCTTGGCGTAGGGGCAGCCGCCCAGGCCCGCCACGGAGCTGTCGAACTGCCACACGCCCAGTTCCAACGCGGCCAGCGTATTGGCTAGCGCTTGCCCGTAGGTGTCGTGGAAATGACCGGATACGTCATCAATGCCATAGTGCGTCAGCGCCGCTTCGATGGCTGCCTGTACTTGGCGCGGCGTGCCTACGCCGATGGTGTCGGCCACGCCCACATGCTGCACGCCTATGCCTTTCATCAGCCCGGCCAGATAAGCCACCTTGTGCGACGGCACCTCGCCTTCGTAGGGACAGCCGACGGTGCAACTCATGGCACCGCGAACAAAGATGCCGCACGCGCGCGCGGCCTGCACCACGGGCGCGAAGCGCTCCATGCTTTCGGCAATCGAACAGTTGATGTTCTTCTGACTGAAGGCTTCGCTGGCCGAACCGAACACCTCGATTTCATCGACCGGCGCGCCAGTGGCGAGCATCGCTTCCCAGCCCTTTATATTGGGCACCAGCACACTCACCCGCACGCCCGGTTTACGCCGGATACCGGTGAGTACCTGCGCCGCGTCGGCCATTTGTGGTACCCACTTTGGGCTGACAAAACTGGTGATTTCAATCGTCGTCAGGCCCGCGTCTTGTAAGCGTTCGATCAACCCGATCTTGACGGCGGCGGACACCGGCTGTTTTTCATTTTGCAGCCCGTCGCGGGGGCCGACTTCGACGAGTTTGACGCGGGCGGGAATGGTCATCAGGGTTCCCCTTTCACTGCGCCAGCCGCAACAATTCCGCCCCCTCCGGCACCTGATCGCCCGGCGCGTAAAGCACTTCGGTCACCACGCCGTCGGCGGGGGCGGCGATGGTGTGTTCCATTTTCATGGCTTCCATGACGGCCAGCGACTGGCCTTTTTGCACCGGGTCGCCGGGCTGGACGCTGATCGAAATCACCTTGCCGGGCATGGGCGCGGTCAGGCGGCCGCTTTCCGCGCCGCTTTCGCCGGCATGGGCCAGCACGTCAATCGCCGCGATTTGCGCCGCTCCGCGCGTGCCGAAGACATGCAATTGCTCGCCCAACTCGAATACTTGCACCACATCGCGCCCATCGCTGGCGTTGCCGTAACGCACGTCGATGCGGCCTTCGGGCAGGGCGGCGATGGTCAGCGGCTGCGCAGCGGCCTGGCCAACCTTGAGCATCAGCCCGTCGTCCAGATAGCGCAGCTTGGCAACCACCGGCTGGCCCTGATACTCGAAGTCGATCCGGCGCGAGGCTACGCCGTGCGAGCGGAAGCCGTCGGCGCGCGAGAACGGGTCGGCTGTTTCGGCGGCGCGCTCGGCCACGATGCGCTGCGCCACGGCGGCGGCCACGGTCAGTTCCACGCCCAGCGGGTCTTGGTGGAACAGGCGCTCTTGTTCGCGCTCGATCAACGCGGTGTCAAGTTGGCCCTGGTTGAACGAGGGCGTGGCGATGATGCGGCGCAGAAACTGCACGTTGGTTTGCACGCCCGCGATGCGTACCTCGGCCAGCGCCGCGTCGAGCCGCCCAAGCGCTTCTTCGCGCGTCGCGCCGCAAACAATCAGCTTGGCGATCATCGAGTCGTAATAAGGCGAAATGGCATCGCCCTCGCGCACGCCGCCGTCGATGCGCACCGGGCCGATGGTGAAGGCCGACGCCTGCGGTTTGCGATAAACCGCCAGCCGCCCGGTCGCGGGCAGAAACTGGTTATCCGGGTTTTCGGCGCAGATGCGTGCCTCGATGGCGTGGCCGTGAATCGCCAGTTCTTCCTGCTTGAGGGGCAGCGGTTCGCCGCTGGCAACGCGCAATTGCCACTCGACCAAATCCAGGCCGGTGATGCCTTCGGTCACCGGGTGCTCGACTTGCAGCCGCGTGTTCATTTCCATGAACTAAAAACACATCTGCTCAGGCGCGCCGTAGCCGCCGGGCTGCTCGACGATGAACTCCACCGTGCCCGCGCCCACGTAACCCACGGCGCGGGCTGCTGCTACCGCCGCCGCGCCCATCTGCTGGCGTAGCGACTCGGTCATACCCGGCGCGGGAGATTCTTCCAGCACCTTTTGGTGGCGGCGCTGCACTGAGCAGTCGCGCTCGAACAAATACACCACGTTGCCCTGCGTGTCGCCGAACACCTGAATTTCGATATGACGCGGGCGCTGCACGTATTTCTCGACCAGCACCGCATCGTTGCCGAAACTGCTGGCGGCCTCGCGCTGGCACGCTTGCAGCGCGGCGGCAAAGTCCTCGGCCCGCTCAACGGCGCGCATACCCTTGCCGCCGCCGCCCGCGCTGGCCTTGATGAGCACCGGGTAGCCGATGCGTTCGGCCTCGCGCGCCAGCAGCGCCAGGTCTTGATCCGCGCCGTGGTAGCCCGGCACCAGCGGTACCCCGGCAGCCTCCATCAAGCGCTTGGCTTCGGCCTTTAGCCCCATCGCCTGGATCGCCGCCGCGGGCGGGCCGATAAAGACCAGCCCCACATCCGCGCAGGCGCGGGCGAAATCCTCGTTTTCCGACAGAAAACCATAGCCGGGATGGATGGCTTGCGCGTCGGTTTGCCGGGCCGCATCCAGAATGCGTTCCCAGCGCAGGTAGCTATCCTTGGGCGCGTTGCCGCCGATGTGCACCGCCTGATCGCAAGCAAGCACATGCTGGGCGTGCGCGTCGGCGTCGGAATACACCGCCACGGTGCGAATACCCATGCGGCGCGCGGTGGCGGCAATGCGGCAGGCGATTTCGCCGCGATTGGCGATCAGAATCTTCTTAAACATAGGGTTGTCTCCACGGTCAAATCATCTGCGCGCCCACATCAGGAACTCAATAAGACCCTGGCGGTTTGGTGGGTTCAAGCGCGGCTTGGTTCTGTGGCGCTGGCGTCGGCGCGCGTCCAGCGAACACCCGCACCACCGTGCGTACCAGTCCCGACAAAAAGCGCCAGCAGCGCCGGATCAGCCACACACTGATCGCCAACACCACCACCAGCGCCACGCCGAACGCCAGCGGATGCGCGAACGCCAGCCACAAGCTGCCAGACGCCATGCCGTCCTCGGCCAGCGACGCGCCAATGTTGGAGAAAGGCTCGGGCGAAGTATTGATGGCCGCGCGCGTGGTGGCCTTAGTTACATGCGCGGTAGCAGCCAGGCCACCGCCGATGATCGCCGCCACCGTTGCCATCGCCGCATGATCGCCGCCGAACACCGCCGCCGCCAGCGCCGCGCCCGCCGGGATGCGGATGGCGGTATGGACGAAATCCCACAGCGAATCAAGCCCCGGAATCTTGTCGGCGAAAAATTCGACGAACACCATGAAACCGCTGGCCGCGATCACCGCCGGATGCGCCAGGATATGCAAGCCCGCGGGCAATGGCACCCAGCCGAAATAACCGACCAGCCCGACGACCAGCACGACCAAGTACAGCCGCACGCCGCTGGCCCAGCCCAGCGCCGCGGCCAGCGCGAGCAGTTGCGGCATAGTCAACGTATCCATGAGAGTTCCCCTTTCGTAAATGCCGTTCAGTCCGACGCCAGCCGGCCCGGTTTGCGCTTTTCCAGAAAGGCGCGCACGCCTTCGCGGCCTTCGGGGCTGACGCGGATGTCGGCAATGGCTTGTACGGTCTGCGCGATCAGTGCGTCGTCGATTTCACGCCCTGCCACGTCGGCTATCAGGCGCTTGCAGGCGCATACCGCCGCCGGGCCTGCCGCCAGCAGGGGCTTGCAGATGACGTCGATGTGCGCGTCCAGCGCTTCGGGCGCGGCTACTTCGTGCACGAAACCGATGCGCAGCGCCTCGGCGGCGCTGAATCGCTCGCCGGTCAAAAAGTAGCGCTGCGCCGCGCGTTCGCCCATCGCCCGGATCACGTAGGGGCTGATGGTGGCGGGAATCAGGCCGATCTTGACTTCGCTCAGGCAAAAACCCGCGCTTTCGGCGGCTACCGCCATATCGCACGCGGCCACCAGCCCCATGCCGCCGGCGTAGGCGTCGCCCTGCACGCGAGCAATCACGGGCTTGGGGCAGTCGTGAATGGCGCGCAGCATGGCGGCCAGGCCGCTAGCGTCTTGCACGTTCTGCTCGCATGTGAAATCGGCGGCGCGGCGCATCCAGTTCAGGTTTGCGCCCGCACAGAAGGCCGGGCCGTTTGCCGCCAGCACGACAGCGCGCACGGCGGGGGCAGTACCCGCCGCGACAAAAGCGCGCGTGAGTTCGGCGATGACTACCTCGTCGAACGCATTGCGCGTGTCCGGGCGGTTGAGAGTGATGCGCGCAACGGGGCCATCGGTCTGGACCATCAGGGCGGTGTAGTCAGTCATGGGTTTGCATTTCCTGTGGGTTCGTCAAACGAATCAATTTCCCCAAGCGCGCAAACCGCGGTGCACGGCAATGGCATCGTAGTCACGATCGCTGTGCAGCAGCAGGTAGTCGCGTTCGATGCAGAAAGCGGCAACCATGACGTCGATGGCGCTGCGCACGGTGATGCCGCGCGCGCGCAAATGGCGGTAATGCTCAGCGGCGGCGATTGCCACGTCTTCACCGCCGCAGGGTTCCACACTGAGGGTTTGCAGCAACTGGCGCACCTGGCGCATGGCGCGCTCCTGGCGAAAGCCGCGCAGCACTTCATAGAGCACCAGATCGGGTACGACCAGGCGAATGTGGCCGTCGTACAGCAGGCGGCTCAATTCATCACACGCTGCCGTATCGCGGGCGTTGAAGAAATCGATCCAAACGCTGGAATCAACGACCAGCATGGGCGCGGTTGCGCGGGGCCGGCGCCCCCGCTTTCTTTATTTCATAGTGAAGACGCGGCTCTTGCACCGTCAGCGGCCCGGCTAGCACCAAATCATCCACTGTGGTGGGCCGCAGCCAGTCGATGGACTCGTCACCCTCCCATTTGAGCTTGCCTTTCCACTTGAGGATTTCACGGTACGCCGCTTGCCGCGCGAGCAGACGCAAGCCCGCATCCACCGTTTCTTTCTTCGTGACAAAAGGCCCGGCGTGCATGGCTTTGGTCAGCAATTCGTCGTCAATGTCGATGTTGGTACGCATGATGTGTGTCTAGTGATATATTCGTACACATCATACATCTTACATGCGGAATACGCCGAATTTTGGCTCCGGTATAGGCGCGTTTTGCGCCGCCGACAAGCCCAGCGCCAGCACGCGGCGCGTGTCGGCGGGGTCGATGATGCCGTCGTCCCACAACCGCGCGGTAGCGTAATAGGGGTGACCTTGACGCTCGTATTGGGCGCGGATCGGAGCTTTGAAGGCTTCCTCTTCCTGCGCGCTCCAAGCGTCTCCCTTGGCCTCGACGTTTTCGCGCCGCACGGTCGCCAGCACGCTGGCGGCCTGTTCGCCGCCCATGACGCTGATGCGGGCATTGGGCCACATCCATAGAAAGCGCGGCGAGTAAGCACGCCCGCACATGCCGTAATTGCCCGCGCCGAAGCTGCCGCCGATGATGACGGTGAACTTGGGCACGTTGGCAGTCGCCACAGCTGTCACCATCTTGGCGCCGTGGCGCGCGATGCCCTCGTTTTCGTATTTACGCCCGACCATAAAGCCGGTGATGTTTTGCAGGAATACCAGCGGTATCTTGCGCTGGCAGCACAGTTCGATGAAGTGCGCGCCTTTCTGCGCACTCTCCGAAAACAGGATGCCATTGTTGGCAATGATGCCCACCGGCATTCCTTCGATGTGCGCGAAGCCGGTGACCAGCGTCGCGCCGAAGCGCGCCTTGAATTCATCGAAGGCGCTGTCATCGACGATGCGGGCGATGATTTCGCGCACATCGAACGGTTTGCGCGTGTCCACGGGAATTACGCCATAAAGTTCCTCGGCGGCATGGCGTGGCGGGCACGACTCAATCAAACGCCCGGCACGGCTTTTGACGTGGTTGAGGTTGGCGATGATCTGGCGCGCCAGCGCCAGTGCGTGCGTGTCGTTTTGTGCCAGATGGTCGGCCACGCCCGACAGGCGGGTATGCACGTCCCCGCCGCCCAAATCCTCGGCGCTCACTATTTCGCCGGTGGCCGCTTTTACCAGCGGCGGGCCACCTAGAAAAATGGTGCCCTGGTTTTTGACGATGATGGTTTCGTCGCTCATCGCCGGTACATAAGCGCCGCCGGCGGTGCAACTGCCCATCACGATTGCGATTTGGGCGATACCCTGCGCGGATAAATTAGCCTGGTTGTAAAAGATGCGCCCGAAGTGGTCGCGGTCAGGAAATACCTCGTCCTGATTGGGCAAATTGGCGCCACCGGAATCGACCAGATAGAGGCACGGCAAACGATTTTGTTCCGCGATTTCCTGCGCCCGCAAATGCTTTTTAACTGTCATCGGGTAGTAGGTGCCGCCCTTGACGGTAGCGTCATTGCACACGATCATGCAATCGACGCCCGACACTCGCCCAATGCCGGTGACGATGCCCGCCGAAGGCGCGGCGTTGTCGTACATGTCCAACGCGGCCAGCGGCGCCAGCTCCAGAAACGGCGTGCCCGGATCGAGCAGCATCTGTACCCGCACGCGCGGCAGCAGCTTGCCGCGATCCATGTGCTTGCGCCGTGCCGCCTCACCGCCGCCTTGATCGACCTGTGCCACGCGCGCGCGCAAGTCATCGACCAACGCCTGCATGGCCTGCGCGTTGGCCTGAAATTCGAGACTGCGGGGGGTGAGTTTGGTGACTAAGCGAGGCATGACGTGGGGAAAATGTTAGGCGCGCAAGAGCAGGCTGTTTGCCTCATGCCGTTTTTTCTTCCTGGACCCGCAACTCTTCTTTCATGATTTCCCGGATTCTGAATTTCTGAATTTTGCCGGTAATCGTGGTTGGGAACGCATCAATAAAGCGGATGTAGCGCGGCACCTTGTAGTGTGCAATCTGCCCCTGGCAGAACGCGCGCAATTCATCCTCGGTCAGGCTTTGGCCGGGCTTGACGATGACCCACGCGCACAACTCCTCGCCGTACTTCGAGTCGGGTACGCCCACCACCTGCACGTCTTGCACCTTGGGGTGACGGTAGAGAAATTCCTCGATCTCGCGCGGATAGACGTTCTCGCCGCCGCGAATCACCATATCTTTAATGCGCCCGACGATGTTGACATAGCCCTCGGCGTCCATCGTTGCCAGATCGCCGGTGTGCATCCAGTTTTCGGCGTCGATCACTTCGCGCGTCTTGGCCTCGTCGTCCCAATAACCGTGCATCACCGAATAGCCGCGTGTGCACAACTCGCCGGGCACGTTGGGCCGGGCCGTGGCGCCGCTTTCCGGGTCCACGATCTTGACTTCAAGATGCGGCTGCACCCTGCCGACGGTGGTAATGCGCTTGTCGAACGGCGTGCTGGCGTCGCTCTGGCAACTAACCGGGCTGGTTTCCGTCATGCCGTAGGCGATGGTCATTTCGCTCAGGTGCATGTCGCCGACCACGCGCTTCATCACCTCGATCGGGCAGGGCGATCCGGCCATGATGCCGGTGCGCAGCGTGGAAAAATCGAATTCCTTGAAACGCGGGTGCTGCAACTCGGCGATGAACATGGTCGGCACGCCATGCAGGCCGGTGCATTTTTCGGCCTGCACGGTTTCGAGCACCGAGAGCGGATCGAAGCTGTCGTTCGGATAGACGATGGCCGCCCCGTGCGTCAGGCAGGCCAGGTTGCCCAGCACCATGCCGAAGCAGTGGTACAGCGGCACGGGGATGCACAGGCGGTCGGCGGATGTAAGCCGCATGCACTCGCCGATGAAAAACCCGTTGTTGAGGATGTTGCGGTGCGTGAGCGTCGCACCCTTGGGGAAACCCGTGGTACCGCTGGTGAACTGGATATTGACCGGATCGGTTGCCTTGAGCGTGCGCTGTATCTGGCCAACGCGATCATCCCCCGGATCGCCGCTGGCCAGCAGATCGGAAAAGCGCAGCGCGCCCGGCTCATCCTGACCCTGGCCGGGCTGGTCGATCCAGACCACCGTGCGCAGATGCGGCAGGCGCTGTGCCGCCAACGTTCCCGGGCGAGCGCGCGCCAGTTCGGGCGCCAGTTCACGGATCATCCCCAGGTAGTCGCTGGTCTTGAAGCGCGGCATGGTCACCAGCGCCTTGCAGTCCACCTTGTTGAGCGCGTATTCCAGCTCGGCCACCCGGTAAGCCGGGTTGATGTTGACCAGAATCAGGCCCACCTTGGCAGTGGCGATCTGCATCAGCACCCAGGGCACGTTGTTGTGCGACCAAATGCCCACGCGGTCGCCCGGAACCAGCCCCAGCCGCAACAGCGCGCTGGCCAGTTGGTTGGCTTCGATTTGCAACTGGCGGTACGTTAAACGCCGGCCTTCGTGGCGGCTGATGAGCGCGTCGCGATCGGGTTGGCGCCCGGTCATCGCGTCGTAAAAATCGCCGATGGTCTGCTCGATGAGCGGCGTAGTCGTCGCGCCGCGCGAATAGCTTTGAGTCAGGGGGGCGTTCATGTCTTGTCTCCTGTCGTGCAGCCGTTATCGGCTGCGGTATATCAAACAAGTGCCCGGGCAAACGGCTGTGATCCTGGATACGAGCAATCCACTACGCCGCAAGCATCCGCAAATACCCGGAGGCCGAGGTTGAGTGCAACCGGGGATCCGCGCTCAACGCCCGGCGCCGTCCCCATTACAACGGATGCGATACCAGCCGGAAGTCCGGGTCTTCGGGGTAGGGCTTGATGTCGAAACCCAGGCTTTTCATCAGCCGCAGCATGCCGCCGTTGTTGGTCAGCACCAGGCCCATCATTTCCTGCAAGCCCTTGTCGCGCGCCACGTCCATGATGGAAAGCATCAGCCGTGTGCCCAGGCCCTGGCCGGCGCACTCGTCGGCCACCACCAGCGAGAACTCGCAGCTGGTCATGTCCGGGTTGGTGATGTAGCGCGAGACGCCGATCAGCTTTTCCTCGTGCTCCTTGGTACCGTCGGCGCGCGCGTGTTCGGGTTGGATGACGGCGCACAGCGCCATTTCGCGGTCGTAGTCAATCAACGTGAAGCGCGAGAGCATCGACGGGGGTATTTCCACCATGTTGGAGACGAAACGGAAATACCGGCTTTCGGGCGAGAGCTTCTTGGTGAAGGCTTGCAGCAATTGGGCGTCGTCGGGCCGGATCGGGCGCACCGTGTATTCGCCGCCGCCCTTGAGCGGCCAGACCTGTTGCAGCCG
>JAIRRE010000222.1 GCA_031256125.1 Burkholderiaceae bacterium | reverse complement strand
CATCGGCGGAATGGTTATTCAAGGTATTTGCCGAGGTTGAACCGCCGCCGCTAACCGTTACCATGCCTTCGGTTGTCGTCGTTACTATAGGCGCCGTTATTTGTGCGCTGGCGGCTGAATTGCCGGTGGACCACGGGTTACCCCGGTTTTCATAATATACCAGCGACAGATAATACAGGTCATCCACGATATCCCATACCTTGTACGATCTGTTCTTGAAGCCCCCGAAATATTCTCCAAACTTGTCGATATAATTCATGAAGCCGCTTTGCCCATGCGATTTGGTGACATCACCGCTCCAGCCATCATCCATTTGATAAAAAATATTGGTGGACATCCAGTTGGTGAGGGCAGCGTTATTAAAGGTCACTTCGGTGCTCAGGAAATTGATGAGGCTGGCCGGCATGGTGCCGTTATACCCCTTGGGGCTGGTGTTGGGGCAAGGTACGGCCACATGACCACTGATATTAGTCCAGCAAGGCAATACGCCTGATACGGTGAGATTTTGCGTTGTTCCGTTGTCCGGCTGCCCCCAACTGGCCGGCGACGGTTTTGCTTGGCTGAGGTCCGCCTCCCAGCGATAAGGGTTGACCGACTGGACTCCCGTGTTGGGGTCCCATTCAGGATAATTGTTGACACCCGCCGCCAGCGTGGGATCAGTATTGGGAATGCTGGGGCCGATAAACCGCATCGGTTCACGCAGAAAAACGATATTGCTGCCCGCGTCAGCGGGATACCCAAGGACGGTGTAACGCAACTGGCCGGAATATTGCTGGAACAGGCCCTCGGGCTTGTAATGAGGACTGTCGTTACCCTGCGCATCTTTCAAGTATCGCACGCAATTGTCTTCCAGCAGGCTCTTGCCATCCAGTCCGATTGAATTATCGCATACGCTGACGCGGATATACACCTGAAAACAGGCATATGGATTGTTGCTTTCACTGCAATAGCTATTCGAGTTTTGTCCGGCACCACCGATATAGCCTACGGAATATATGCCCAAGCCGTAGAGGGTCGTTGCGTGCGGAGCGGCCCAATTGGTTGCCCACGGGTTATTCGGGGTCGAATAGGACGAACTGGATGCCGGGTTCCCGCCTGACCAGGCTGGACCAGTATAACCTGCCGTTGTTGTGGTAATACCCAATAATTTTGCTCTGGTAGGACCTTTTCCGCCACTGCCAGCAGAAAGTGTTAATCTGTCATTGTTATTATCTATTCCATTGACAGGTCCATAAATGTGATCCATGGACGCGCTATCCAACACCATGCTCGAATCCGAGCCTGTGGTGGTGACGAATTCCGGCGGGTGCCATAATATGGCATCGACCGGACCAAATTCCATCCGGTTGCCGAGCGTTGACATATAAGTGAAAAAATTCTTCCACTGCGTTATCGGCGTCAGATACGGAATCAAGGACCGGTCAAACGTATACATTGTCGTGGCGAAGCCCCACATCGGCCACCCGGAGACAGTACCTCTGGCCAAAGTCTGTTCGTACCCGTTGTACCCATCGTTCCAGGCTTTTTCCAAAATCGTCAAAGGCCCTGTCCCTGCCGGGAAAACAGGCGTTGTTGTCGTCGCGCACTTGCTAAGGCTGGTTGCTCCGGTGGCAAAGCTGCACCACGTTGACATATCCAAAAGGGTCCCGGAGATAGGCCAGGCGGTGGCATTGGAATCCCGGTCCACAGCGCGGTAGCCGCCCGTGAGTATCTTGCGAACTGGGTCGATGGTCTGCATCGTGTCCCAGTTCATGAAATTGCCGCTCCATTGTCCCGTTCCGGGGGTGCAGAAGTGGTTATTGGCCCCGGTTGCGTGCGTGACCGGCTTGAAATAGCTCTGCCCCGGATAGTTGGAATTGAACTGATAAATATAACATTTGTTTGCGTCGAAATAACCGACGTAATCAATCGTGTCGTCGTAGTTACCCCAGTTGGCTTCATTTTCGCCGGTTGGGTATTCATTGGATAGAACGAACGCAAAATTACCGGGAATATTGCGGGCGTCAACGGGAATATCAGTGAGGCCGGTCGCATCTTGCGCCCTGACCGGTAACGGCAATAGCAGGCTGGCGGCGGTTAACACCCCCAGTGCGGCTGCCGAACCCATCATGTTTTTTGCCTGACGCCTAAAGTTGGCATCACTCGCAGCGCTCATCTTATTCATGATTAATAATCCCTGAAACGCAATACCACAGGTATTCCATAAATAAATTGATAGACATAATGCCCGCTGGGCATTTACGGTTACCGGTTGGGCTTTTCATTTCAACTCGGTCCGGTAAACATGGCTTGAAAAAACGCCTGGGTACCGCGCGGGCCGGTAACACGATAGCTCAGGCGGTAAACGACGCTGTTGTTACTACCCGCCGCTCTAGGGCCGCAGTTCCCCTTGCAACCGGTACCGCCGCCAGGGCCGCTGCCGCCAGGGCCGCCGCCAGCACCCGACACATACACACAGTTCTGCATAGTCGCTGGCCCCTCGGCACTGCACATGCGCTCGATAAGGTAGCGGATGGTGACTGTCCCGTTGCTATTATTGGCTGTTTTATCGGTTGTTATATCGTTGCCTGCGGTGGCGACGGAGGAAAAAAGGCTGTCACTAAATAAAGCGTTGGGTATGCCTTGCGCGCTGACGCCTTGCCCGCTAACGCCGTTCAGCGCGACGGCGCTGTAATTGAATTGCGGCTGGCTGGTTTTCAAATCAGGAATGGAGCCGATGGCGCCGCTGCCAACGGTCGTCACGGCCTGCATCGCCTGGGCGACAACCGCGTCGCTCTGGGTAACCAGATCGCGCCGGAATGCCAGGTTGCCCGCGCTCGATAGCGAGGCGTTGATGGAACGCACGACAGCGATGCCGCCGATGAGCAGGATGACGAGCACGATCAGCGCGAAAAACAGCACCACCCCGCGCTGCCCGGACGCGCTGCGACGGGCAACCCATAGGGGCGGTATTTTGACTGCGGGTTTCATAGGTCTGGGTGCGGAAATAAGGCCGGTTTCAGGACGAAGATATGAGGGACATCATGCTGTTGCGCACCGGCACGACGAACTCGATGACGCGGTAGCGGTAATGCGCGGCCTCCCCTGTCGGCTGGTAGGTTCTGGCCTGCCAATTCGCCGGGAAAGGTATGCCCGCCAGATCGGCTGGGGGAGAGGCGTCCGCAACGGGGTTGAACCACGTCGGCGGCGCAACGGCCACGGGCGGCGCGCTGGCGCCAGCAGCGGTGTTGGCGTTGTAGAGGTCGTTTTTTTCGTAGAGATTGCCTTTGAGCAGCAAGGCGACACGAATAGCCACTATGCTTTGTAGTGCCGACGGATTGCCCAGCAAGGTATTGAAGTTGTAGTTATCGCCGCCGCTATTGGCTGGCACGACCCATTTGCTCAACTTGCCGCTGCCATCGGCAATACCGTAGAGCGCCTGCATCGCCACCACGTTGCCCGCCACCGGTTGCACGTCCGTCTGCGCCGAACCGCTGGCGCTCTCGGTGGACGGGTTGCTACCTCGAAGCAGGTCGTAGCTAACCAGCGTATCGCTGGCCAGGTCCACGCCCAGCAATTGAAATTGCACATCTCCGCCGCCCAGATTACCCAGCGGCAAGATGATGGACGGCGTGTCTGTGGGCGCCGTTTTGAGCGTCAGTGAATTGCCACCCGGCGTCGTGGCAGGGTCGGGGCCGGTAATCACGGAAATGGCGCAGCCGTTGTTGGACTGGTCCAGAAGCGCCAGCGGCTGGTCTTGCGCGATGGAGGAAGAAGTGACGATGCCAGTAATGCTGCCGCTGAGTGTCAACGTGGCGCCGTCAAGAGAGGCAACGCCGCGCGTAACGCCCCCCCCGGCACCCGATCCGCTCATGACGAGCAGTACGTCGGAGCCGCCCTCAATCGTGGTCGAGTTGGAGGGGTTTTGGTCGATCAACACCGGCACGATGCGCAGGTTGCCGGGCGTCAGCGTATCGAAGGGCTGGGGCAAAGTGCCGGTAAAACCCGGGTTGCAGCCGATCAAGCCTCCAGACTGCCCCTGCTGCGTCAGTCCCAACCCCGACCCGGCATTGCGCAGCGCCACATCCAGCACGCTGACGGCGTAGTCGCCGGACTGGTCCATTTCGCTGCCGGCGCTGGTGGTGCGCTTTTGCGAATCGCTCAAAAACATGGCGCTGACCATCGCCAGCATCAGCAACAGCCCGATCAGCATGGCCACCATCAACTCGATCAGCGACAGGCCGCGTTGATGGCGGCGCGACCGCACTGCCGCGCGGACGGGAGTCTCATCGAAGCCAGAAACCGTTGTGTTCATGCGAGGTTGCGAAAGGAAAGGAGCGGTCAACTGCCGTTTTCAGGTTCAACTGTTTTTCAGCAACAGCGTGGTCTGCGTGGTCAAGTGGCTGGGCGTGGAGCCGGTCGCGCCGCTGCGCAAAGGTGGCGTCCAGGTGACCGTGATGGAGACATTTAAAGGCGCCATCGAAAGGCCGCCGGGAACAACGGCGGTTGGCGGGGTACTCGTGGCCTGGATCGCGCCGCCGGGCAATCCGCCTTGGGCGGAGTCGCTGACATAGGCGCTCCATCCCGGTTGATTGCATAGCTGGGCCACCGTTGCGCCTTGGGTCGTGCCGCCGGCGCCACTGATGGTGGCGTTGGTAGCCAGCAACTGCATCTGGCTGGCACATTGGTCAGCGATCAGGGCGGCGCGGCTGCGGCCTTGGGCGTCACCGGCGACAGAAACGGCGCGCGCCTGCAACCCCATCAAACCCAGAATGCCGATGGAAAACAGCAGCAGCGCCACCAGCGCCTCGATCAGGGCAAAGCCGCCGATGCGCCGTTGCGCCGCGCATACCCCGCCCTGGCGCGCGTTGGCGGGAAAGCGGTTGGGGAAAACGTGCACGTTCATAAGCCTATAGAAGATTGCGGCGCCATGCACCCTTCGGGCGAGCTGGGCGGGGTGGTGGCGGTGTTGAGGCTGGGTCCCATCCGATAAAGCGGGTTGCACAGGCGCACTTGCCCGCCCAGCCCCACTTCCACTTGCAAGGGGCGGTCTGCTCCAAGCGCCGCGCCATCAATGCGATAGATGCTCAGGAATTGAGCGCCGGACGCCGTGGTGTAGGAGACCGGCGCGGCGCACGCGCTGCCGCTGCCCAGCCCGATATCGGAAATTGCCGTGGCGCTGGTAATCAAGCGGCCCTGTGCGCTAAAGCACGTGACCGGCGGGCCTTGGATGGCGATGCCCGGCACGAGGTCGGCTATCGAGCCGCTGCCCACGAACACGGGAAGGCTGGCATCAATCGCCGATGGCGGCAGGCTGACGGCCCAATTGCTGGCGCTGGCGGCGCTGGAGGACACCGGGGCGTAATTTGGCTCGTTGGTCGCGCTGACCATCGAAACCGATTGGGTGGTCAGCGCAAATACGGTCTGACGGCTGCGGCGCAGGGATTCGGTTTGCGCCAGCCGCAGACCATTGGACAGGTCGCTGGCAACGGCGCGCACGCGGCTGTTGCCGACCCAAGTGCGAAAAGAGGGCATGGCCAGCAACGACAAAATCGCCAGCAGCGCCAGCGTAATCATCAACTCGATAAGGGTAAAGCCGCGCGGCTTTGCGCCGCTTGGCCCCCGGCCCGGCTCCGCTGGCACGCCGTCCGCGCCCGGAACACCGGCTGGCGCGATGCGCGAGCGCGGCATCCGGGCCAGACGCTTTAGCATGTCTGCCCTTTTTTCATGATCCAGCAACTGTTGCTGCTGGTCGTCGGCCAGCCGCCGCCCACGCTTTGGGTGGCGCGCACGCCTCGTTGGTCAACGGTGTAAATAAAACCGTTGGTAGCTCCGCTGCCAGTGGCGACTATGGTGTAGGCGGGGCTACTCGAATCGGACGCGGAGCTACCCGAATCGGCGGCCAGCATTCCAGGATTGGGGCTGGCGTTGCCGGTCGGATCCGTGGTCGGACATGTGATCGTGAAAGCAGCCCCCGTGTCGCCAACCGTGTTTTGTTTGATGTAACTCGGATCGCAAGGCGGCAGGACGGTGCCCACTGCCGTGTAGGTGCGGTTATCCTGGAAATAACGCTCCATGTTGGCCTGCATGGCCGCCAAGCCGTTGGTAGCGGCGGTCAGTTGCCCACGCAGGACGTAACTCTGATACGCGGGCATCGCAATGGCCGCCAGGATGGCGACGATTGCCACCACCACCATCAGTTCAACAAGGGTAAAGCCGCGCGCGGTGATGCGCCGCGCCGGCAGTGATAAGCGGCCCCGGCAAAGCATGACCGGGCTTTCGGTTGCAAGTTGGCAAGGCATGGAACGTGAAGCAATGTAAGTAAATAGCTCAATTGTAACAGGTAGTATCATTTACTCGTGGCGCTAATAAATAAGTCTGCGCGCGTTCAAGCGTCCAGATTTGGGATGGGCCGCGAAGCGCAAAGCGCAGCCATATTCAGCGCTGGCGCGAGCCTTTGCAACGAGGCGAGAAACGCCTAAAGCCGGGATACGGCAACCTGTTCGTTGTCTTGGAGAAAGCGGATGCCCAACCGTCCGCCTCCATTACACTTTGCAGCCTTGTCAAATCAAGGCTCCCTGTCATTTCGCGCCCCGCCGCTCCAATGTCCGCCGTTTTCAATTTCACCTTCGTGCCGTGGTTCCGCGCGGTCGCGCCTTACATCCACATGCACCGGAGCAAGACCTTTGTGGTGGGGGTGGCCGGCGAAGCCATTGCCGCGGGCAAGCTGGGCAGCATTGCCACCGATCTGGCGCTGATCCAGAGCATGGGCGTCAAGATCGTGCTGGTGCACGGTTTTCGCCCGCAGGTGAGCGAGCAATTGGCGGCCAAGGGGCATGAGGTCCGCAGCGTGGGC
>JAIRRE010000183.1 GCA_031256125.1 Burkholderiaceae bacterium | reverse complement strand
GCGCTGGGCGGGCTGGCGGGAGTGCTGATCGGCCTCAATTCCAACGCCATCTTTCCCCTGATGGGGCAGGATATTTTGCTCAAGGGCATCGCCGTCATCATCCTGGGCGGCATGGGCGACATTCGCGGGGCCATGCTGGGGGGGCTGTTCCTGGGCTTTGCCGAAGTGCTGTCAGTGGCCTACATCGGCTCGAACATGCGCGACGCGGTTGCCTTCGGCCTGCTGTTTCTAATCCTGCTGCTGCGCCCGCAAGGGCTGTTTGGCAGGGTCGTGCAGCGCAAAGCTTGATGTGGCGATCATGGACAGCCTGCAAAACTTCTGGGACGTTTACGGCAACCTAGTGCTCACGCTGGGCACCAACGCCCTGCTGGCGCTTTCCATTTGGCTCACGCTCGATTGCGGGATGCTGGCCGTAGCCAACGCGGCGTTCATGGGCATTGGCGCCTACGCCTCGGCCCTGCTCACCATGAATTACGGCGCGCCGTTTTCCGTGGCGCTAGCCGGCGGCATGGTCATGCCGGCCATCGTGGCTATCGTCATCGGGCTGCCAGTCATCCGCCTGTCGGGGGTGTATCTGGCGATGGCCACGCTGGCTTTCGGCGAAGTAGTGCGCGTGTTTGTGCTCAACACCGAATCCTGGACCGGCGGCGCGATGGGCCTGAACGGCATTCCGCAATACACCCAGTGGTGGCATGTGCTGCTGGCCGTAATCCTCGTGCTGCTGGTGCTGTGGCGCGTGCGCGCCTCCAAAATAGGCCGCGCGTTCGATGCCATTCGCGGCGACGAAACGGCGGCCAGTCTGATGGGCATCGACGTGCGCGCCCGCAAGATGCAGGCGTTTGTGGCCGGGGCTGCCATCGCCGGGCTGGCCGGCGCGCTCAACGCCCACCTTACTTTTTTCATCAGCCCCGGCGAATTTGGCTTTGACAGGGGCGTGGAAATTCTCACTATGGCGATTCTGGGCGGCATCGGCGGTTTGGCCGGCCCGGTGCTGGGCGCGTGCATCATCACCGTCCTGCCCGAAGCCCTGCGCGGCCTGGCCGACTACCGGCTGATGGTCAACGGGGTGATCCTGGTGCTGATCGTTCTCTTTTTGCCGCAAGGCATTTGGGATCCGGCGCGTTTTAAGCGGTGGTTGGGGCGGGGCAGGGTCATTCACCGGGATGCCGTGCCGGGTGACGGAACCTTGTCGCATCAGCCCGCTTCGTGGGAGAGCTTTTTTGCCTCCGATGCAAGCGCCACCGTTCCATCCGACTTCATGAACGAGGCCGACCGCAACCAGGGCAAACACTCCAGTGCCCCCTTCGAGTCCGCCCCATGACCGCTATGCTTGACCTGACCGGCATCTCCAAGCATTTCGGCGGCTTGCACGTGCTGCGCGAGGTCGATTTGCATGTGCCGCAAGGCGCCATCTTCGGCCTGATCGGCCCCAACGGCGCGGGTAAGACCACCGTCTTCAACCTCATCACCGGTCTGCTTGCGCCCAGCAGCGGGCGCGTGGTTTTCGAGGGGCAAGACCTGCTGCGCAAGAAGCCCCATCAGATCACCCGGCTGGGCATTGCTCGCACCTTCCAGAACATTCGCCTGTTCAAGGAAATGACCCTGCTCGAAAACGTGGTGATAGGGGCTTACCGCCACATGGGGTACGGTTTTCCCGGCTTGCTACTGGGGTTGCCCGGTTTTCGCGCGCACGAGGCGCGCGCCCGCGCGCGCGCGCTGGAACTGCTGACGTGGATGAAGCTCGACCACAAAGTCCACGACTTGGCCGACAACCTTTCCTATGGCGAGCAACGACGGCTGGAACTGGCGCGTGCGCTGGCCACCGAGCCGCGTCTGCTGCTGCTGGATGAGCCGGTGGCCGGCATGAATACCAGCGAGCGCGCCGAGCTGATGACCGAAATCGCCGCCATCCGCGACCGGGGCTACACCATCCTGATGATCGAACACGACATGCGCTTCGTGATGGGGCTGTGCGAGCAAATCGCCGTGCTCAACTTCGGCAAGATCATCGCCTGCGGCAGCCCGCAAGAGATTCGCAACAACGAGCAAGTCATCGAAGCCTATTTGGGACGCGATGACGAGGAAAAAGACGAGACCCTGGCCGATCTCGTTGCCGACGACGACGGGGAAGGTGCGTCATGACCGCTGCATTGCTCGAAGTGCGCGGCCTGGCGGTCAACTACGGCCACATCCAGGCCGTGCGCGGCATCGACTTCACGCTCGGCGCGGGCGAAATTACCGCCCTGGTGGGCGCCAATGGCGCGGGCAAATCCACCACTTTGCTGGCCCTCTCCGGTCTGCTGCCCAAAGCGGGCGGACAAGTGCTTTTCGAGGGCGAGGACATCACCCGGCTCAAGCCCCATCAAATCGTCGCCCGCGGCATCGTGCAAGTGCCCGAAGGCCGGGCCATCCTCAGCACCATGACGGTGCTGGAAAACCTCGAACTGGGCGCCTACCGGCGTGGCTTGAAAGCCGCCGCCGGCGAACTCGAAGCGGTGTTGCACCTGTTTCCGCGCCTGAAAGAGCGCCTGCACGGGCTGGCCGGCAACCTATCGGGCGGCGAACAGCAAATGCTGGCCATAGGCCGCGCCCTCATGGCCGGGCCGCGCCTGTTGCTGCTCGATGAGCCTTCAATGGGCCTGGCCCCCATCGTGGTGCAAGAAATTTTCCGCGCGCTACGTGTTATCAACGGCGGCGGGCTGACGTTGCTGCTGGTGGAGCAGAACGTGCGTCAGGCTCTCAAAATCGCCGGCCACGGCTATGTGCTGGAAAACGGCGCCGTGGC
>JAIRRE010000199.1 GCA_031256125.1 Burkholderiaceae bacterium | reverse complement strand
CGCCGCCGTTTTCCGCGAGGTCGATCAAGTATTGATCCTGGCTTGCGGCACCAGTTACTACGCCAGTTGCGTGGCGCGCGACTGGCTCGAAGGCGTGGCGCGCATTCCCGCGCGGGTCGAAATCGCCAGCGAATACCGCTACCGCCCCTCGGTGCCCGACCCGCGCACGCTGGTCGTGGGCGTGAGCCAGTCGGGCGAAACCGCCGACACGCTGGCCGCGCTGCGGCACGCGCGCGCGCTGGGCATGGCGCACACGCTCACGGTCTGCAACGTCGCCAGCAGTGCCATGGTGCGCGAATGCGAGCTGGCCTATCTGACCCGTGCCGGCGCGGAAATCGGCGTGGCCAGTACCAAAGCCTTCACTACCCAATTGGCGGGGCTGTTCCTGCTTACGTTGGCGCTGGCGCGCGTGCGCGGTCAAATCACACCGGAGCAAGAGGCCGCGCACCTGCGCGCCATGCGCCACCTGCCGCTGGCGCTGCAAGCGGTGTTGGCGCTGGAGCCGCAAATCGTGGCCTGGGCCGAGCAGTTCGCCAATAAGGAACACGCGTTGTTCCTGGGGCGCGGGTTGCATTACCCCATCGCGCAGGAAGGCGCGCTCAAGCTCAAAGAAATCAGCTACATCCACGCCGAGGCGTATGCCGCCGGCGAACTCAAGCACGGCCCGCTGGCGCTGGTCACGGGCGAGATGCCGGTGGTCACCGTCGCGCCCAACGACGCGCTACTGGAAAAGCTCAAAAGCAACATGCACGAAGTGCGCGCTCGTGGCGGCGTACTGTACGTGCTGGCCGACGCCGACACCCGCATCGAAAACAGCGAGGGGATGCACGTCATCCGTATGCCGGAGCACTACGGCCCGCTCTCGCCCATCCTGCACGCCGTACCGCTGCAACTGCTGGCCTATCACACTGCCTTGGCGCGCGGCACCGATGTCGATAAACCCCGCAACCTGGCCAAGAGCGTGACCGTCGAATAAAACGTCTTTGGCCTTTTTCTCGGCCGCGCTTGACGCCGTTCCCAACGCCAACGCTGAACCTGTAACCCATGCCCGCCTATTCCTTTGAAGCCCTGGATGCCGACGGCAAGGCCCGCAACGGTGTGATCGAGGCCGACAGCGCGCGCGCGGCGCGCGCCGCATTGCGCGGCCAGGCGCTGGCGCCGCTGACGGTCGAGGCCGTGGCCGATGCGCGGTCAGGTTCGTTGCTCTCGCACCCCATTACGGGTGGGCGGGTGCTGCGCGGTCCGCGGTTGGCGGTGTGGACGCGCCAGCTCGCCGGGCTGATCGTCGCCGGGCTGCCGCTGGAACGTGCGTTGACGGCGTTGGCCGACGAGGCCGAGGACGAAAAAACCCACCGCCTGATTGCTAGTCTGCGCGCCGAAGTCAACGCTGGCGCGCCGCTGGCGGGGACGATGGCGCGCTTTCCGCGCGAGTTTTCGACGGTCTATACGGCGGTGGTCGGAGCAGGTGAACAAGGCGGACACCTGGGCGAGGTACTTGAGCGCTTGGCAGACGACTTGGAAGAGATGCAGGCGCTCAAAGCCAAGCTAATCGGCGCGGCGCTATACCCGGCCATCGTCACGGTGCTGGCGATCGTGATCGTGACCTTCCTGATGAGCTATGTGGTGCCGAAAATCGCCGCCGTTTTTGAAGGCACTAAGCATAGCCTGCCAGTGCTCACGGTGGCTGTGATGGCCGTTAGCAATTTCATCCGTGGCTATGGTTGGCTGCTGTTGTTGGCTATCGCCATCATGGCTATCGGGGGCCGATGGGCGCTGTCGGTGCCATCGCTACGGTTGCGCTGGGATGCGCTGTGGCTGCGCCTGCCGGTGGTCGGGCGGCTGGCGCGTGGTTACAACGCGGCGCGCTTCGCCGGCACGCTGGCGATGCTGGCGAGCGCGGGCGTACCCATCTTGCGCGCCTTGCAGGCGGCCGCCGAAACCCTTTCCAACCAGGCGTTGCGCGCCGACGCCGAGGACGCGCTGGTGCGTGTGCGGGAGGGCGCGCCACTGGCCAGCGCGCTGGCGCAAAAACGGCGCTTCCCCGGCCTGCTGCCGATGTTCGCGCGCCTGGGCGAGCAAACCGGCCAACTGCCGGTGATGCTCGGCCGCGCGGCGCGTCAACTGTCCTCGGAAGTACAGCGCCGCGCCCTGCATCTGGCGACGATTCTGGAGCCGGTACTCATCATCATCATGGGCGTGGTGGTGATGTTGATCGTGTTGGCGGTGATGCTGCCGATCATCCAGCTCAGTCAGCTTGTCAAGTGAGGTTGATTTTCGTAGCCCGGACGGCTTATCCTTGATACTTCCGTGCCGAACGCAGCACCGGATTTTCTAAATGCCCGCCACCTTGCAAGACCAACTCGTCGTCGCCATCGGTTCGCGCGCGCTGTTTGATTTCGAGGAAGAAAACCGTTTGTTCGAAGCTGGCGACGCGGCGGCCTATATGGCGCTGCAACTGGAACGCATCGACACGCCCGCGCGGCCCGGCGTGGCGTTTTCGCTGATCCGAAAACTCCTGGCTTTCAACGCGCCGGATGCGCCGGGCGATCCGGCCAGCGGTCAGCGGGTCGAAGTGGTCGTGCTCTCGCGCAACGATCCGGTCAGCGGTCTGCGCGTATTCCGCAGCGCCCAGGCGCACGGTATCGCGGTGCAGCGCGGCGTGTTCACGCAAGGGCGCGATCCATTCCGTTATCTCAAACCGCTGGGCGCGCACCTGTTTCTCTCGGCCAACGAGGCCGACGCGCGCGAAGCGCTCGGACTGGGCTTTCCCGCCGCGCGGGTAGCTGTCGATGCGCCACATGCCGGTGGTGCACACCCGCACGAGGTGCGCATCGCCTTCGACGGCGATGCCGTGCTGTTTGCCGACGAGGCCGAGCGCGTGTATCAAAAAAAGGGCTTGGAAGCGTTCCAGAAACACGAAAAGCGCAAAGCCGCATTGCCGCTGCCCGAAGGCCCGTTCAAGCCTTTGCTGGCTGCGCTCAACCGCTTGCGACAAGTCGCCGCTGCGTCGGTCGCGCCCGCGCGCACGGGGCCATCTTCCCCGCGAAACGGGGAACGAGGCGATATCCCGGCCAACAGTGGCCCGATGCGCCTGCGCACCGCGCTCGTCACCGCGCGCAGTGCCCCGGCACACGAGCGCGCCATTCGCACCCTGATGCATTGGGGCATAGGCGTCGATGAAGCGATGTTCCTCGGGGGTCTGCCCAAGGGCGAATTCCTGCGCGAGTTCGAGCCGGACTTCTTCTTCGACGACCAGGCCGGCCATATTGCACAAGCGGCCCGATACGTGCCCGCGGGACATGTGGATAGCGGGGTAGCGAATGCGGTTTGATCGTCATCCGATACGCGAACAGGCTGGCCTTTGGATAAGGGGTGTTGGGCCACATGGATCGTTACCATGCGCAGCATGACATTTCCGATCCGCTCCCTGATCTTGTGCGCCATGCTGCCCCTGGCGGCAGCGGCGCAAACGCCCAATTCCGCGCCGCCAGCGTCTGATCCGGGCGTTGTACCTACAGCGCCTGTCGCCGAAACCCCGGAGCAGGCGCGCGCCCGGCAGGAGGCTGACGAGGCGCAATACCGGCTGTGGTTCAACCTGCTCGACACCAATCACGACGGCTGCATATCGCGTCAGGAGGCGCAGTCGGGGATCCAGACGGTGCCGTTGCTCGGTCTTTATGCCAAGAAGCTGCTACGGGATTTCGACGATGCCGATGCCATCCGGCACAGCGGCTGCATCACGCCCGAGGACATCCGCACGCTGGCGGCCCGCCGCCGCGCCGAGCGTCTGGTCAGGCGCGCCGCCGAGGCACAGCAAAAAGCAGCGGCCCAGAACAGCGCCCACAATACCGCGCAAACCCCAGCGCCTGATGCGCCATTGTCTGCCGCCGCATCGGCCTCCCAGCCATAACCGGCCCTGGATGCCTTGACGATGCCTGCGCGCGCCGGCTCCACAGGTCCCAAGAATGCCGATCTGCCGCCTTCGAGCCGCGCGGGCGCGTGGCTGGCGCGGCGGGTGGATGCGTTCGGCCGGGTGGCGCGGCATCCGATGTTTTGGGTCGGCGCGCGCGAGATGGCGGGCGTGGCGGCGGGATTGATGGCATGGTCGTTCATGACCGGGGTGGCGATGGTCAAGTCCGGCATGTCGCTGACCGAGGCGGCATTGATGCAAATCCTGGTTTACGCGGGTAGCGCGCAACTGGCGGCCATTCCGCTGATCGCCGCCGGTGCGCCGATGCTGGTCATTTGGGCCGCGGCTTTTTGCGTCAATCTGCGTTTCGTGGTCTATAGCCTGCATTTGCGCGATTACCTGAGGTTTCTGCCGCGCGGACGGCGGCTGGTGATGGGCTATTTCTGC
>JAIRRE010000096.1 GCA_031256125.1 Burkholderiaceae bacterium | reverse complement strand
GCGCTGTTTGAGCAGCGGATCGTGCAGGACGCGCACGAACTGTTCGGCGCGCAACTGTGCGCACCCGGCACTCCGCTGGCCGACGTGATGGCGTATTTGGTACAGGCATCGCCTTCGTTTTCGCTGCGCGGGGGCACCCGCGAGATTCTGCGCGGCATCATCGCCAAAGGACTGGAGTTGAGATGAGCGAGACCAGTGATTTGATTGCGCAAAGTATCGAGCGCGTGCTGGCCGACCAGGTCGATCGCGCAGCCTACGGCGCGCTGGAATCGGGCCAGTGGCCCGAACGCCTGTGGAACGCGCTCGAACAGGCCGGTTTCACCTCGCTGCTGGGCGCGCCGGGCAGCAGTTCGCCCGCCCAGTGGAGCGACGCCTACCCGGTGTTTCACGCCCTGGGCCGCCATGCGGCGCCGGTACCGCTGGCGGAAACCGCGATCGCCAGCTTCCTGCTCGCCGCACACGGCTTGCCGGCGCGCGAAGGGCCGCTGGCGTTCTTCGACTTCCAGGACGACCCGCAAGCCAGCGCAACCCATGCCAATGGTGGTGTCTGCCTTGATGGCCGCGTCCCGGGCGTGCCGTGGGCGCGCTGGGCGCGCGCGCTGGTGGTAGCCGCGAGTATCGAAGGCAGGCCGATTCTGGCGTTGATTGATGCGGGCGCCGATGGCCTCTCGATCCAGCACGGCGCCAATCTGGCTGGCGAGCCGCGCGATGCCGTCGAACTGCGTTCGTGCCGCGCGAACGCCTACGTGCTACTCGACCCGCCCGGACTAGCTGTCGATATCGAATGCTATGGAGCTTTGATGCGTTCGGCGATGATGGCCGGCGCCATTGAAATGGCGCTCCAGCGTTCCGCCGGTTATGCCACTGAACGGATACAGTTCGGCAAGCCGATAGCCAAGTTTCAGGCCATCCAGCAATCTCTGGCCGGCCTGGCGGGCGAGGCCACCAGCGCGCAAAGCGCCGCGCTGGCCGCGTTCGGCAGCGTCGCCGGTGTTCCGGGCCACTTTGAAACCGGGGTCGCCAAAATCCGTACCGGCAAGGCCGCCGGTATCGCCGCCAGCATCGCGCACCAAGTGCATGGCGCAATCGGCTTCACTTGGGAACACCCGCTTCACCACTCGACCCAGCGCCTGTGGGCGTGGCGCGCCGAGTACGGCACCGAAGCGCAATGGGCGCTGCGGCTGGGGCGCGAGGCCATTACGCGGCGCAGCGCCCATTTTTGGCCGGACATTACCGCGCACCACATCGCCGCAGCGCAGTGAAATTAAGGCAATGCTGAATAAGTCTTTGCGGATGGGCGTGCCTTGGTTCGGGATGGGATGCAAGGCGCAAACCACAGCGATACCAGGCGGTATCGCGAGGATTTGCAACGCCGCAGACCGCCCGAAACAAGGATGCGCGCGCCGTAAAGGACTTGTTCAGCGTTGCCTTAAGTAAACCGTGCTGCGCCCAAGCACGGCATCGCAGTTTTAATCGCAAAGACATGAATACTCGTTCTCAAGCCGCGCCCGGCAAAACCGGCGCCGATGGCCCCTTGGCCGGTATCCGCGTGATCGACCTGACCGCGGTCGTGCTCGGGCCGATGGGCACCCAGGTACTGGCCGATTTCGGCGCCGACGTGGTGAAAATCGAAGCGCCCAACGGCGACATGATGCGTTCCAACGGGGTATCGCGGCACCCCGGTATGAGTTCGATCTATCTAGCGCTCAACCGCAACAAGCGTTCCGTGGTGCTGGACCTGAAAACCGAGGCCGGACGCGGCGCGCTGGGCAAGCTCATCGCCGGCGCCGACGTGCTGGTGCACAACATGCGCGTTCCCGCCATCGAGCGACTGGGGTTCGGTTACTCGGCGGTGCGGGCGCTCAATCCGCAAATCATCTACTGCGCCGCGACCGGGTTTGGGCAGGACGGCCCCGACCGCCACAAACCGGTGTTCGACGACATCATCCAGGCCGCTTGCGGCCTGGTCGCCATCAACCAGACCGGGGACGACGATCATCCGGCCTTCATCCCCAGCTTGCTTGCCGACAAGACCACCGGTCTGGCCGTGGCCAATGCCATTCTGGCCGCGCTGCTGCACCGCCAGCGCGGCGGTGAAGGGCAATACGTCGAAGTGCCGATGCTCGAAACCATGACCGCGTTCGTCCTCACCGAGCATCTGGGCGCGTTGATGTTTCCGGGCGACCCGGGCGAGCCGGGCTACGCGCGCCTGCTGCGCGGCGGACGCCAGCCGGTGCGCACGCGCGACGGCTGGGCGTGCCTGCTGCCCTACACCGCAAAGCACTGGCTGGCGTTCTTCACCATGGCTGGCCGCGCCGACTTGTTCGACAAATACGGTATCGGCAATCGACACACGCGCAACGCCAACATCCGCCAGATTTACGACGAGTTCCGCAAAATCACGCCGACCCGCACCACTGCCGAATGGCTGGACATCTGCGCGGAACTGGACATTCCGGCAACGCCGATCTACGCGCTCGAAGACCTGCCCACGCACCCGCACCTGCAAGCCGTCGGGCTGTTCGAGCAAACCGAACACCCCAGCGAAGGAACGATCCGGCAAGTCCGGCCCACCGCCAAATTCGGCCAGACGCCGCTACGCATCCGGCGGCCCGCGCCCACCCTGGGCGAACATACCGCCGAAGTATTGCGCGAGATAGGGCTGACGCCGGAACAAATCGCCGCCTGCGCTCCCGCGCAAAGCCAATGACAGCTACTCGTTCAGCGCCGTCTCAACGCCTCACTCCTCATCCTTGACCTTGTACTGCCCCATCAATTCCTGCTGCACGTTGGGCGGCACCACTTCGTAATGCGATAGGGCGATGGCATAACTGCCCTGGCCGGCAGTCATGGCGTTCAGGCGGCTTTGGTAGTCAACCAGTTCGGCGATGGGCGCCAGGCCGGTCACCGTCATTTGGCCGAGTTTGGTGCTGTCGGTGCCGCTAACCATGCCGCGGCGCGCCGACAAGTCGCCGGTGATGGCGCCCATGGCGTTTTCGGGGGCGGTGATCTGGATGCGCGTAATCGGCTCGATCACCACTGGGCGCGCCTCGCGGATGGCGGCCTGGAACGCTTTTTTACCGGCGGTGACGAAGGCGATTTCCTTGCTGTCCACCGGATGGTGCTTGCCGTCATGCACGATCACGCGCACATCCTGCACCGGGTAGCCCGCGATCACACCTTCGACCAGCGCCTCGCGCACGCCTTTTTCCACCGCTGGCATGAACTGGCCAGGAATGGTGCCGCCCTTGACTTGATCGACGAACTCGAAGCCCGCGCCGCGCGGCAGTGGCTCGATGCGCAAATGCACTTCGCCAAACTGGCCCGCGCCGCCGCTTTGCTTTTTGTGGCGGTATTGCGCGGCGGC
This sequence comes from Burkholderiaceae bacterium, assembly GCA_031256125.1. GTDB lineage: Bacteria > Pseudomonadota > Gammaproteobacteria > Burkholderiales > Burkholderiaceae_C > Ottowia. The sequence continues at coordinate 1,685 of JAIRRE010000096.1, read as the reverse complement.
GTTTTGGGTGATAGTCTCGCGGTAGGCGATGCGCGGCGGCTTGGTGTCAACCTCGAACTTGTACACCTCGCGCAGGCGCTCCAGCAGCACACGCAAGTGCAATTCGCCCAGACCGTAAACCACGGTTTCGTTGGTCTGCGCCACATCTTCGAGCTTCAGGCAAGGGTCTTCGGCCACCAGTTTGGCGAGAATTTCCCACATCCGTTGCTCGTCGCCGCGCCGCTTGGGCGTGATGGCGATGCCATGCACCGGCACCGGAAAAGGCAGGGGCTTGAGGTGAATACGGTCGTTCTCGGCGGCGTCGTGCAGCACGGCATCGAAGTGCAGCTCGTCGATTTTGCCGATGACGCAGATGTCGCCCGGCCCGGCGCTGGTCGCCTCGACATGGTTTTTGCCCTGTTGCAGATACAGGTGGCCGACCTTGAACGGCTTGCGGCCATCGCCCACGTACAACTGCGCACCGGGCGTAATGGTGCCCTGGTGCACGCGCACAAAACCCAGCTTGCCCACGAACGGGTCGATGCTGATCTTGAACACATGCGCCAGCACATGCGCCGCTGGATCGGGGCTGGCGTGTACCGGCGCGGCCTGGTCGCCTTCGCCGTTCAGGAAGTCGGGCGGATTGCCTTCAGTCGGGTTGGGCAGTAGCCGGGCGATGATGTCCAGCAATTCGGTCACGCCCGCGCCGGTGCGCGCGGAGGTGAAGCAGACCGGAATCAAATGGCCTTCGCGCAGCGCCTGTTCCAGCGGCGCGTGCAACTCGGCGGCATCCACGTCGCCATCGTTGAGGTAGCGATCCACGAATGCAGCATCCACCTCCACCACCTGTTCCACCAACGCACGGTGCGCGTCCGCGACGGCGCCGAAGTCGCTGTGCCCCTCGCGGTTGTAAAAGCAATCCACCACCTTGCCGCCGCCAGCGTCTGGCAGATTGAGCGGCAGGCATTGTTTGCCGAAAGTTTCTTGAATTTGCACCAGCAGGCCGGGCAGATCGACGCCTTCGGCGTCGATCTTATTGACCACAATCAACCGATCCAGACCGCGCTCGGCGGCGTAATCCATCATGCGCCGGGTCATGGGGTCGATGCCGCCGGCGGCGCTGATGACGATGACGGCGGTTTCCACCGCCTCCAGCGCCGATAGGCTTTGGCCGATGAAATCGGTAGCGCCGGGTGTGTCGATGAAGTGAATGCGGCAATCGCCATGCTCGGCATGCAGCACAGACGACTGGAGCGAATGCTGTGCCCTGATCTCCAGCGGGTCGTAGTCGCTGACGGTGCTGCCGCGCTCCAGGCTGCCCACCGCGCCAATGGCGCCGCTGGCTTGCAGCATGGCTTCGGCCAGCAGCGTCTTGCCCGATGCGGTGGAGCCGACCAAGGCCAGCGTGCGAATCTGCTCGACAGGAAAGGAACGATTACTTAAGGACATAAAAGGCGCTCCTGATGGCGTTGAACAGCTAGAGTTTAGGGCAATGCTGAACGGGTCTGCGCGAGTTGGTGCGACGTGGATTCCCGCCCCTGCGAAGGCTGGGGCGGGAACCCAGCCGTGCAAGGCTTGTTCAGCATTGCCTTAGAGCCTGTTCAAAGTCTCTGGTTTCTGTGAGAAGCTCGCGGGATGAGAAAAGGCTACCCAAGCGATATCAAGCCAGAGCAGTTCGAGCAGATCAGGGCGCTGCTGGAGAGCGC
>JAIRRE010000069.1 GCA_031256125.1 Burkholderiaceae bacterium | reverse complement strand
CAAGGTCCCAAGATCCGCATCGGCAAGTTTGCGCAAGGCAAGGTCTGGCTGGAGCAGGACGCGGCTTTCGTGCTCGACGCGGCGCGCGCCGAACCGGGCGACGTGAACGCTGTCGGCCTCGATTACAAAGACCTGCCGCGCGATGTAAAGGCCGGCGACCGGCTGCTGCTCAACGACGGCTTGATTGTGCTGGAAGTGCGGGCCGTCAAGGGCCAAGCGGTACACACCATCGTGCGCGTGGGCGGCGAGCTGTCCGATAACAAGGGTATCAACAAAGAAGGCGGCGGCCTGACCGCGCCCGCGCTCACCGCCAAGGACATGGAAGACATCAAAACCGCGATGAGTTTTCAGGCCGACTATGTGGCAGTAAGTTTCCCAAAGAGCGCCACCGACATGGCAATCGCGCGCCAACTGTGCTCCATAGCCGCCGGCGATAGCGGCCACGCACCGGGGCTAATCGCCAAGATCGAGCGCGCCGAAGCGATTGGGCATCTGGAAGAAATCCTGCGCGCCAGCGACGGGATCATGGTCGCGCGCGGCGATTTGGCGGTCGAGGTGGGCAACGCCGCCGTGCCGGCGTTGCAAAAGAAGATGATCCGCATGGCGCGCGAGATGGACCGGCTGGTCATCACCGCCACGCAGATGATGGAGTCGATGATAGGCAACCCCGTGCCCACGCGCGCCGAGGTCAGCGACGTGGCCAATGCGGTGCTTGACGGCACCGACGCCGTAATGCTCAGCGCCGAGACGGCGGCGGGCCGTTACCCGTTGCAAACGGTGCAAGAGATGAGCCGCGTTTGCGAGGCTGCCGAGACCGCCGAAGACCAGCACCTGGACGCCGATTTCAGTGGCCGGACCTATGCCCGCATCGACCAGGCGATTGCAATGGGGGCGCTGTTTACCGCCTATCACCTGGGGGCCAAGGCGATTGTGGCGCTCACCGATTCGGGTTCCACCCCGCTGTGGATGAGCCGCCACCGCGCGCATATCCCCATGTACGCGCTAACCACGCGCCTGGCCACGCAACGCCGGATGGCGCTGTACCGCAACGTGCACCCGTTGCTGATTGACGCCCAAGCCGATCGCGACACCGCCTTGGCGCAGGCCGAAGCCCTGCTCAAGGAACGCGGCATCGTGCAAACGGGCGACGTGTATGCCATCACCTGCGGCGAACCGATGGGCGCGCCCGGCGGCACCAATATGCTGAAAATTTGTCGGGCGAATTGATCCAAGATATGGAAGTCGGCATGCTGTGGATCAACCAGCCGGCTTCACCCTGGCCTGAAATGCCCTTTGGCGGCGTCAAGGATTCCGGCTACGGTTCCGAAGGCGGCCTGGATGCGCTGGAACCCCGTATCGGGTCACCAAGTCGGTAACGGTGACGGCTATTTGATTGCGCCGCGGCGCATGGTTTTCCCCTTGCTCCGAATCGGCGAGAGGGGAAAAATAATAGCGCTTACAACCCCGCCGCCGCGCGCAGCAGCGCGGCCTTGTCGGTGCGCTCCCAGGTGAATTCCGGCTCGTCGCGGCCGAAGTGGCCGTAGGCGGCGGTTTTGGCGTAGATGGGCCGTTGCAGGTCGAGCATCTGGATGATGCCCTTGGGCCGCAGGTCGAAATGCTCGCGTACCAGCTTGGCCAGTTGCTCGGCGGGAATGGCACCAGTGCCTTCGGTATAGACGGTGATGTTCATCGGCTGCGCTACGCCGATGGCGTAAGCGACTTGGATCTGGCACTGTTTGGCCAGACCCGCAGCGACGATGTTCTTGGCGACATAGCGGCAAGCGTAGGCGGCGGAGCGATCCACCTTGGTCGGGTCCTTGCCGCTGAAAGCGCCGCCGCCATGCGGGCAAGCGCCGCCGTAGGTATCGACGATGATCTTGCGGCCCGTCAGTCCGCAATCGCCTTGCGGGCCGCCGGTGACGAAGCGCCCGGTCGGGTTGATGAGGTAGCGCGTGTCCTGGAGCCACTCTTTGGGCAGCACGGGCTTGATGACTTCCTCGATCACCGCCTCGACGAAGCTAGCCTTCATCTTCTTGGGGGTTTCGCTCTGGTCGGGGCTGTGCTGGGTGGAAAGCACCACGGTGTCGATGCTGTGCGGGCGGCCATCGACATAGCGCAGCGTGACCTGGCTTTTGGCGTCGGGGCGCAGAAACGGCAACCGCCCATCCTTGCGCAACTGCGCCTGGCGCTCGACCAGGCGGTGCGCGTAGTAGATCGGCGCGGGCATCAGGTCGGGCGTTTCGTCGCAGGCGTAGCCGAACATCAGGCCCTGGTCGCCGGCGCCGGTGTTCAAGTGGTCGTCGCTGGCCTGATCGACGCCCTGCGCGATGTCGTTGCTCTGCTTGTCATAGCAGACCATGACTGCGCAGCCCTTGTGGTCGATACCGTATTCGGTGTTGTCATAGCCGATGCGCCGGAGGGTGTCGCGCGCTACCTGGATGTAATCGACATTGGCGTTGGCCGAAATTTCGCCCGCCAGCACCACCAAACCGGTGTTGCACAGCGTTTCGGCGGCCACGCGCGCACGCGGGTCTTGCGCCAGGAGCGCATCCAGAATGCTGTCGGAAATTTGGTCAGCCACCTTGTCCGGGTGGCCCTCCGAGACGGATTCGGAAGTAAAGAGAAAGCTATTGGCCAGATCCATAAGATTTAAACTCCACAGGTTTGGTGATGGTCGCGTTGCCATCCCCGTCGAAGTCGTTTTCTCTGGCGCGTTGGCGAACGCTTTAGCGGTTTCGTTTAACGTCGCCCCGCAAGTAGTTCAGTAACTCGGCGACCGGCGCATTGTAGTGCGCGCTTTCTGTCCCTGCTTTCATCATTGTTTCATTGCCCATGCTCGCCGCGCTCTTTCGCTTCGCGTCCGGCTGGCCCTTGCGGCGGCTGCACGCGCTGGGGGGCGCGCTGGGATGGCTGACCTGGCTGGCTTCGCCGCGTTACCGGCGGCGCTTGATCGACAACGCCCGGCAAGCCGGTTATACCTTTGCGCAGGTGCGCGGCGCGGTTGCGCAGGCCGGACGCATGGCGCTGGAAGCGCCGCGCCTATGGTTTGGCCCGCCGGTGCCTGTCGAATGGCCCGCGCACAACCCGATCGACGCGGCCTATGCCGCCGGGCGCGGTATCGTATTCCTGACCCCGCACTTGGGCTGCTTTGAAGTCACCGTGCAAACCACGGCGGAGCGTTACGCGACGCGCTACGGACCGATCACCATCCTGTATCGGCCGGCCCGCCAGCCCGTGCTGCAACAGGTGCTGGCGCAAGCGCGCCAACGGCAGGGGCAAATTCAGGCGCTGGCCGCCACCCCGGCCAGCGTGCGGCCCTTGCTCAAAGCCTTGCGTGCGGGCCAGGCCGTCGGACTGCTGCCCGACCAGGTACCGCCGCAGGGACAAGGGTTGTGGGCACCATTCTTCGGCCAGCCGGCTTACACCATGACGCTGGCCGCGCGACTGGCGCAGCAGACCGGCGCAACCATCATCCTGGCGTGGGGCGAACGCCTGCCGCGCGGCGCGGGCTATCGGCTGCATCTGACGGATTTCCCCGAACCGCTTTCGGACGATTTGCAAACCGCTACCGGCCAGATCAACCGCGCGATGGAAGGGCTGATCCGCGAATGCCCCGGCCAATACCTGTGGGGTTACGGACGCTACAAAACGCCGCGCGCCGAAGCATGAGCCAGACCCGACAATCGGCCTCCATGCATCTCGGTATTCTGTCCATGCGCGCGCTAGGCGCGCTGCCGCTTCTGGTCATTCGCGCGGTGGGCTGGCTGCTCGGCTACGTGCTGTATGCCACCGCCCGGCGGCGGCGGCGTATCGTGCTTATCAATCTGCGGTTGTGTTTGCCCGAGTTAAACGAACGGCAACGCCGCGCGCTGGCGCGCCGCAATTGCGTGTGTTTTGCGCAAGCCGCGCTCGACCGGGCTTGGGTCTGGCACGCCAGCCCGGACGTGGTACGGCGGCGTTTGCGGCTGACGGGCGCCATCGAAGACCTGACGCGCCCCGGCGCGGTGGTGATTTTTGCGCCGCATTTTTATGGCATGGACGCGGGCGGCAGCGCCATCATGCAGCAGGTCGCGCGTGCGGGCAGTCTGCTTTATGCCACCCAGCCCAACCCGGCGCTGGATGCCTGGATGCGTGAGGGCCGCGCGCGCTTTGGCGACGTGACGCCGATTGCCCGCGCCGCCGGCCCCAAGCCGGTACTGCGCGCGCTGCGCGAAGGCCGGATGCTGTATTTGCTGCCGGACATGGACCTGGGGCCGCGCGAATCTGTCTTCGTGCCTTTCTTCGGCGTCAACACGGCCACTGTGCCGTCGCTGGCGCGCTTTGCCAAACTTGGCCACGCCCGGGTCGTGCCCGTGGTTACACGCATGACGCGCCAAGGTTACGAGGCACATGTGCATCCCGCGTGGGACCACTACCCCAGCGACGATCCCGTGGCCGATACCGCGCGCATGAACCGCGAACTGGAAGGCTACATCCGCGCCATGCCCGAACAGTATTACTGGGTGCACCGGCGCTTCAAAACCCGCCC
>JAIRRE010000045.1 GCA_031256125.1 Burkholderiaceae bacterium | reverse complement strand
CGCGCCGACCGACCATTGCGGCGCGATGCCCACCAGCAGGCACAGCAGCACCAGCAGTTCCACCGGCACGCGCATCCAGTGCGGGGGTTCGTGCGGCTGGCGCGGCAAATCGCGCGGCGGCGGGCCGAAAAACACCCCCGCCGCCAGACGCAGCGAATACGCCACCGCGAACGCGCCCGCCGCCGTGGCGATGATCGGCAAGCCCCAGCCTAGCCAAGGCCATTCGGTGAACTCCACGGTTTCGGCGAAGAACATTTCCTTGGATAAAAAGCCGTTGAGCAAGGGCACCCCGGCCATTGCGCAACTGGCCACGCCCGCCAGCAGCGCCGTCACCGGCATGGCGCGCCGCAGGCCGTGCAGCCGGCGCAGATCGCGCGTGCCGGTTTCGTGATCGACGATGCCCGCTGCCATGAACAGCGACGCCTTGAATGTCGCGTGGTTCATGATGTGGAACACCGCCGCCACGGCAGCCAGGTCGCGGTTCAGACCCAGCAGTAGCGTAATCAGGCCCAGGTGACTCAAGGTCGAATAGGCCAGCAGCCCTTTCAGGTCGGTTTGCAGCAGCGCCAAAGCCGCGCCCAGCACCAGCGTGACCAGGCCGGCGGTGCCGACGATCCAGAACCATTCGGGCGTTCCGGCCAGCGCCGGCCACAGCCGCGCCAGCAAGAACACGCCAGCCTTGACCATCGTCGCCGAGTGCAAATAGGCCGACACCGGCGTGGGCGCGGCCATTGCGCGCGGCAGCCAGATATGGAACGGGAACTGCGCGCTTTTGGTCAGCGCGCCCAGCAAGACCAGTATCAGCATCGGGCGATACAGCGCATCGGCGCGGATGCGCGCGCCCGCTGCCAGCACCGCGTCCAGGTCGTAGCTGCCGACGATGCGACCCAGCAGCAGCACGCCCGCCAGCAGCGCCAGACCGCCCGCGCCGGTAATCGTCAATGACATCAGCGCGCCGCGCCGCGCGTCGTTGCGGTGATGCCAGTAGCCGATCAGCAGGAACGAAAACAGGCTGGTCAGTTCCCAGAACAACACCAGTTGAATCAAATTGCCCGACAGCACCACGCCCAGCATCGCGCCCATGAAGGCCAGGAAGAACGAGAAAAAGCGCGGCACCGGATCGTCCGGCGACAGGTAATAGCGCGCATACAGCGCCACCAGCGCGCCGATGCCCGTCACCAGCAGCGCGAACAGCCATGCCAGCCCGTCCATGCGCAGGACGAAAGACAGGCCCGGTATCCATGCCAGTTCGTACCGCAACACCCCGCCATGGGCGGCTGCTTGCTCGACTTGCGGATACAGCGCAATCACCAGCGCCAGCGCGGCGGCGGCGATCAGCAGCGCCCAAGTTGCCGCCGCGTTGCGCGCGTGTGTGGGCGCCAGCGCCGCCACGGCGCTGCCGGCGAACGGCAGCAGGAGCAATACAAGCAGCAGACTCATCGGCAGAAATGAGGGGGAAAGTGCATTCTGTCAGAAACATCTTGCCCTCCAGAGGCAGCCTGACAGCAGCCTATCGACTCAAAATTCTCAATTTCTGGGTCAAGTACGGCTTGTCTGCTGCCATCGACGCTTGAAAACTACCGCTCAACAAAAGCCGCGCACCGCGACGGCAGCAAATCCCGTACAGCCGCTTGAGCGGCGGCCGTGCCCGGCGCGGAGTTGCTGGCCGGTTTTTATTGGTAGCTCATCGTGAACGTCGCCCGTCCGACGACCGCACCGGGCGTGAGCGCTCCCGTTGAGACGTACTGCACCGTCAACGGGATGCTGGTCATGCCGTCCGAGTCGCCGACGAGCCATTGGTTGGGATTGTCGGGCGCCGCGGAGTCGGGGCCGAAGCTGACCGGCGTGGCGCCGTCTGGTTTGAGGATCCGCAACTGGACGCCTTTTGCGCTGGAACCGCTTGCCAGCGTCAATAGGTTGCTCTCATTGTCGGGAGTAGTCGCGTCGGTCAAGGTCACATAGACTTGGGCGCCTGAGCTGCACGAAAGCCCAATCTGGAACGGGGTGTCGCCCGCTGTACCGACCCGGCTGAGCATGGATGCGGATATGGTCGGCAACGTGACGTTGATAGTGGGGGTCTGCACCGAGCAGGTAAGCGCGCTAATCGCCGTATCGCCGAGCGTCGCCGCTGAGGGATCGGTGTATGTATCGGTGCCACCGGGAGCGTCGTGAACCACCAGAGTGAATATCGCGCCGTTGTTAATTGGGAGCGAGCCGCTCGCCGTCACCTGTGCGGCTGTTTTTACCAGATAATATTTGAGCGTGAATGTTGTAGTGCATCCAGAAATATCAGTACTGTTGCAAGTTATGGGTGGAATGATATTGTCATGGTCGCTATTCCCGCCTACATTCATACGGAACAATAACCCCTGGCCATTACCGGTACCAGGATCAGGATTACTGGAAACTACCTGTATGCCAAAACCTGTCGAACCGATTTCCCAAACACCGGTTCCGTAGGCTATGCGCCGATAAATATAAAATTTACCGCCAAGATTGTTTGGATTAAAGTAACCATAAGTAACATTAACTCTGCTTCCCCACTGGTCGAATACTGCACCTGAGGTAATCGGATATTGATAACCGGGGTCTCCTTTATTTATACTACCCGAAGTCATATTAATTCCTAATTTTAGCTTAACAATATAGTTTGTAAGACTAATCTTAGGCGAATTGACATCTCCAACACCCCAGCATTCGTTCTTTGGGCTGTTGGTTGGATAGGGCAAGCCCGAGGGGGTA
>JAIRRE010000356.1 GCA_031256125.1 Burkholderiaceae bacterium | reverse complement strand
CGCGCCGGTAGCGGTCTTTTTGACCACCGGCAGGCCCAGTTTCTGAAAGAAAATTTCGCCGATTTGCTTGGGGCTGCCCAGGTTGAACGGCTGTCCGGCCAGTTGCTGCGCTTCGCGCTCCAACGCCAGCACGCGCTCGCCCAGTTGCTGGCTTTGCTGGCGCAACAGCGCGGTGTCGATCAGCACGCCGTGGCGTTCCATCTGGAACAGCACTTCGCTGGTGGCCATTTCCAGCGCGTAGATGCGGGCCAGGCCGGGTTCGCGTTCGATACGCGGCCACAGGGCCAAGTGCACGTCCAGCGTCTGGTCGGCGTCCTCGCACGAATAGCGCCCGGCCTGCTCGATGGGCACCTGCGCGAATGGAATCTGGCGCGCGCCTTTGCCGCACAGGTCTTCGTACTGGATGCCGCTGCGGCCCACGTGGCGCTCGGCCAAGCTGGACAGGCCGTGCGGCCGGTGCACTTCCAGCACGTAGCTTTGCAGCATGGTGTCGTGCGCATAGCCGCGCACGGCGATGCCGTGGTTGGTCAAGACATGCCGGTCATACTTGATGTGCTGGCCGAGCTTGAGGCAAGCCGGGTCTTCCAGCCACGGTTTGAGGCGCGCCAACACCTGATCCAGCGGCAATTGCGCCGCCGCGCCCGACCCTTCCATGCCGGCATGGGCGAGCGGAATATAGGCCGCCTGCCCCGGCTGAACCGCCAGCGAAATACCGACGAGGCGCGCCTGCATTTCGTCAAGCGAGGTGGTTTCGGTATCCAGCGCCGTCAGCGGCGCGGCGGCGATCTTTGTCAGCCACGCATCAAACGTTGGCCAATCGGTGACGATGACGTAATCGAGCGGGCCGGTAACGTGCGAGGCGGGTGTATGGCTCGATTCCGGTGCAGGCGCATCCATCACCGCCGCGTGTTGCGGGGCGTTTGAGGCGTTTAATGGCGCAGCCTTGCCGCCGCCTTCTAGATCACGCGCCAGCGTGCGAAAGCCGTAGCGCCGGTAGAAATCGGCCAATGGCTGCGGCTGCGGCGCGCCGAAGGCCAGCGCGTCCAGCGCCGGCAGGCCCGCGACGTGCCCGGCCAGATCGCAGTCGGTGCGGATCGTCAACAGCTTACGGCCGGTCGGCAGCCAATCGCGCGCGGCGCGCAGGTTCTCGCCCGCTGCGCCTTTGATGGCGTCGGCATGGTCCAAGATGGCTTGCAGCGACCCATACTCGGCCAGCCATTTGGCGGCGGTCTTAGGGCCGACCTTGTTGACGCCCGGAACGTTGTCCACCGCGTCGCCCACCAGCGTCTGGTAATCGAGCATCTGGCCGGGCCGCACGCCGAATTCGGCCAGCACGCCCGCCTCGTCGCGGCGCTTGCCGGTCATGGTGTCGATGATGGTGACGTGCGGCGTGACCAGTTGCGCCAAGTCCTTGTCGCCGCTGGAAACGATGACCGGAATGCCCTGCTGTTCGGCAGCGCCCGCCAGCGTGCCGATCACATCGTCGGCCTCCACGCCCGGCACGGCCAATATCCGCCAGCCCAGTAGCGCCGCGACCTCGTGGATCGGCGCGATCTGGCTGCGCAAGTCGTCCGGCATCGGCGCGCGCTGCGCCTTATAGCCGGGATAGAGCGCGTCGCGGAAAGTCGGGCCGGGCGCGTCGAACACGCAGGCCGCGTAGCGCGCCAGCGGATAGGTCTTGCGCAACGCGCCCAGCATGTTGACCATGCCGCGGATGGCGCCGGTCGGCTGGCTGGCCGGATCACCCGGATCGGCGCGCAAATCCGGCAAGGCATGAAACGCCCGGTAAAGATAGCTGGAACCATCGACCAGCAGGAGCAGCGGTTGCAGGGAAGTGTCTTCAGGCATGGCGGCATCGTACAGGGTGGCGGGGCCGCTACGTCGAACGTTCAACTGTCGGATGCTGTTGTGACCAGGGAAAAATTGAGCCACTTTTAGGGATAGTGCCGAAGTAAAAGTGAGCCAGGTGTTGAACACTCTTGCTGAAGATTTCAGCAGGACTCATAGAGAGTGATTACCGTGGATTTAATAGGAAAGATCAGGCGCATGGCACTGCGCCAGAGGATGAGTGAGCGCAAGATTGCGCGCAAGACGGGGCTATCGCGCAACACGGTAACCAAGTAGCTCGATGAAGGGGGCCAGTACCGCCCCAATACCCCAAGATCAGGCGATCCAGCAGTCTGGATGCGTACCGCGATTGAATGACACTCCCTAATCCGCCAGCGCGGCACGCAACCGGGTCAGCCTCTGTCGGGACGCGGCCCGTGCGGCCAGCGCGCCGGCCATGTCGATGGGCACGAAGCGGGCCTTGTAGTTCGGCTGCATTTGTGCAATGCGGTCCATGTCGGCGCTGATAACCGTGCCGATCATGGCGTAGCCGCCGCCCGATATGGCGTCGCGGTGCAAGATGATGGGCTCCTGCCCCCCTGGTACCTGGATGGAACCGTAGGGATAACCGGCATCGACGATGTTCGACGGATTGGAACCGGCGCCAAAAGGCGGGGTACGATCCTTGAATGACAGCGCGCGTCCACCCTTGAAACGGTAGCCGATGCGATCGGCCTCGGTGCCCACCGTCCAGGTGTCGGCATAGAAGGACTGTGCCGCTTCGGCCGTGAGGCGGTAGTCGTAAAGGCCCGGCAATACGCGCAACTCCTGCTCCTTGGCACATTGCACGGCCAAATCGCCTTCGACGCGACGGCCTGGACGGGCGCGCGGCGAGGGGGCGCCGACGGGCAGCAGGTCGCCCGCCGCCAGCTTGCGGCCCTCGAATCCCCCGAAAGCGCCCAATCCGTAGGTGGAGCGGCTACCCAGCACCGAAGGCACGGCGATGCCGCCGGCCACGGCGATATACAGGCGCGCACCGCTGCGCATGAAGTCAAAGCCCAGCTTGTCGCCGGCCTTGACGGCGAAGGATTCGTGCAGCGGCATGGCCGCGCCATTGAGCTTGGGTGTTGTTTCGGCTCCGGCTACAGCAACGATGCCATCGGCGCTGAACTCGATTTCGGCGCCCATCAAGGTGCACTCGATGACAGCTGCATCCTCTTCGTTGCCGACCAACAGGTTGGCCAGCCGCAGCGCGTATTGATCCAGTGCGCCTGACAGCGGGATGCCGACGTTGTAGTAGCCTGGACGGCCGCCGTCTTGCACCGTGGTGGCCAGACCGGGTTTTATGATCTTAAGCATGCAAAGTCTCCATCAAGCGCTGATTGGTGCCGTCGGGATCGGCTTGAAATTCATCGAGTGAGAAGCGCACCGGTTTGACATTGAGCCGGAAGCTGCCGGCTTCCACCGCCGCCAGGTCGCGGTCGTATTCTTCGCGGGTAATGGGCTTCCATTTGACGATATCGCCGGGCTTGAAGAAGCACATGAACTCTTTCAGATACGCCAGCTTTTTCTCTGGGTCGAAAATGGGCGCTGGCGTAATGCCGAACATCTGGTAGCCGCCCGCTCCGCGCACCGAGTAGATGCAGCTAAAGCAGCCGCCATGACCGATCGTCAGTTTGGGCGTGTCGGTGCGGGGGCGCACATATTTGGGTACCTCCAACTGCCGCTCCCGCGCCACCATTTGGTAAAGAAAGGGCAGCCCGGCGACGAACCCGACCATCGACACGAACCAGGGGGAGCCGGCATGCGCGGCGATGAAGGCTTCGGCCGAAGCCAGTCCGTTAACGCGTGCGGCGTACTCCAGGTCGGTGCTGTTCGGATCCTGGTGCCGTTCACGGAAGCGCAGCAAAGTCTCGTGCGTCCAAGGGTCGTTGTAGAACACCGGGATTTCGACGATGCGGGTATCCAGTACCTTGGGCGCCTGTTCCACCCGCGCCTCAATGCTCTTGGCAGTTTCCAGCAGCTTGTCCGGTGCAATGACGTCCGGATCGAAACGTACCAGAAAGGAGGCATTGGCTGGACAGATTTCGGTAATGCCGGGCACCTGCATACGCTGCAATTCGGTGCAGGCGGCCATGCCGCGAAAGAATGCCTCCAGGGACATTTCCTCGGAGACTTCGGCAAAAAGATGCTCGTCTCCGCCGAACGAATAGCGAATTTGGCTCATGATGCAGTTCCTGTCGTTGTGCCAGCCAGTTGAGCGGCGTGCTCTGCCAGCCAGGGTTCAAGAAAACCAGTGTGATAGTTGGCATTGCGCACTTGCTCGTTACGCGCCAGTGCGGTATGCAGACTGGCGGTGGTGGTTAGGCCGCCGAGCTTGATTTCACCCAGTGCGCGCGCCAGGCGCGCGATAGCGGCGGGCCGGTTTTCGGCGTGCACGATCAGCTTGGCTAGAAGCGAGTCGTAGTAAGGCGAGATGTCGTAACCGGGGTAGAGCATCGAGTCGATGCGCACGCCCGGTCCGCCGGGCCAGACCAACTCTTCCACGCGACCCACTTTCGGGAAGAAATTCTTGGCTGGATCTTCGGCGTTCAGACGCACCTCGATGGCTGCGCCGCGGTAGCTGATGTCCGATTGGGCCAGGCGCAGCGGTTGCCCGCCGGCAATCAAGATCATCTCGCGCACCAGGTCAATGCCGGTGATTGCCTCGGTGATCGGATGTTCCACCTGGATGCGGGTGTTCATCTCGATAAAGAAAAACTCGCCGGTGGCATCGTCGTAGAGGTATTCGAGCGTGCCCGCGCCGCTGTAGCGCACGGTCTCCGCCAGACGCACGGCGGATTCGCATAAAGCCTTGCGCGTGCGGTCGTCCAGGCTGGGGGAGGGCGCTTCTTCCCATACCTTCTGGCGGCGGCGTTGCAGCGAGCATTCCCGCTCGAACAGGTGCACCGCACGCTGGCCGTCACCGAGAATCTGAACTTCGATGTGGCGCGCCCGTGGGATGAAGCGTTCCAGGTAAGCGGCGCCATTGCCGAAAGCGGCTTGGGCTTCGGCCTGCGCCACCGGCCATTGCTGTACCAGGGCGGCCTCGTCGGCGCAAACGCGGATGCCGCGCCCGCCGCCGCCGGCGGTGGCTTTAATCATGACCGGGTAGCCGATGCGTGCGGCTTCTTGCCGGGCCGTTGCCAGGTCGCTGACCAGCCCGTCGCTGCCGGGTACTACGGGAACCCCGGCCTGCACTGCCGCCTGGCGCGCGCTGACCTTGTCGCCCATGGCGCGAATTACGTCGCCCGACGGACCGATGAATACCAGCCCCGCAGCGCGGACCGCGTCGGCAAAGGCGGCGTTTTCCGACAGAAAGCCATAACCGGGGTGAATGGCCTGTGCGCCGGTAGCCTTGGCGGCATCCAGGATAGCATTGATATTGAGATAGCTCTTGGCCGCCTGGTATGGGCCAATGTTGACGGCTTGGTCGGCCAAGCGGACATGCAGGCTGTTTTGGTCGGCATCGCTGTACACCGCGATGGTTCGAATGCCGAGTTCTTGCGCGGCGCGGATTACGCGAACGGCAATTTCCCCGCGATTGGCAATCAGCACAGATGTGAAGGAACAGGTCATGGTGCCATTCATCAGTCGGCTTCGATGTCGGCCAGCGGCGCGCCTGCCTCTACGGGAGATTCGTTGTTGATGTGAAACTTGACCAGCCGGCCTGCGGCTTCGGCATTGACTTCGGCGAATTGCTTCATCACTTCGATCAGGCCA
>JAIRRE010000344.1 GCA_031256125.1 Burkholderiaceae bacterium | reverse complement strand
AGCAGGCCGCTGGTCAAAATCTTCAGCGAGCTGTCCTTGGGAAAAGCGTAGCGCGAATCCATATCCAGATCGACATGCGCCTGATAGGTTTTGCTGTCGAAGCTGATGCCCGCCACGCGCCCGACCACCACACCGGCGCTGCGCACCGCCGCCTTGGGCTTGAGACCCCCGATGTTGTCGAACTCGGCGCTGATACGATAGCCGGGATGCCAGTTGAGGGTGAGCAGGTTGGCCGATTGCAGCGCCAGAAACACCAGCGCCGCCAAACAGATCAGCACGAACAGGCCGACCCAGAGATCATTCTTGGAGCGTTCCACGACAAAATCCTTTCATCCGAACATCAGCGCCGTGAGCAGAAAATCCAGCCCCAGCGTCAGCAGCGAGGCCATGACCACCGTGCGCGTGGTGGCCTGCGCCACGCCATCGGCGGTGGGCTTGGCGCGCCAGCCTTGCAGCAGCGCCACGAAGGTCACCGTCACGCCGAAGACCAGGCTTTTGACGATGCCGGTGACCAGATCGCCCCACACGTCCACGCCACTTTGCATCTGGCTCCAGAACGCTCCCGGGTCGATTCCGATCATCACCACGCTGACCACCCAGCCACCCAGTATGCCCACCGCGCTAAACACCGCCGCCAGCAGCGGCATCGTGATGATGCCGGCCCAAAAGCGCGGGGCCAGAATGCGGCGCACCGGATCGACGGCCATCATCTCCATCGCCGAGAGTTGCTCGCCGGCTTTCATCAGCCCGATTTCCGCCGTCAGCGAGGTGCCCGCGCGCCCGGCGAACAACAGCGCCGTTACCACAGGCCCCAGTTCGCGCAGGAGTGAGAGCGCCACCATCAGGCCCACCACTTCGGAGGAGCCAAAGCGTTGCAAAATGTTGTAGCCCTGCAAGCCCAGCACGAAGCCGACAAACAGTCCCGACACGGCGATGATCGCCAGTGAGCGGTTGCCTAAAAAATAAATCTGATCGCGCACCAGCGAAAAGCGCCCCAGCGTCGGCCCGGCCAGGGCGAACAGGCGCACAAACAACCGCGCCGCGTTGCCAATGTCCGACAGCGTGCGGCGCAGCCAAAAGCCAATGTCCGAAGGACGCCAGATCATGCCGCGGCCTCCTCGGGTTGCGCGCCGACGCCCCGCTTGGGCTGCGGCGCAGTGCCGAAATCCTGCTCCACTGTCGGGCCGGGGTACTCGAACCGCACCGGCCCGTCGGCATCCAGCCCCATGAACTGGCGCACCAGCGGGTCGCGGCTGGCGCGCACCTCGTTGGGCGTGCCTTGCGCCACGATCTTGCCGTTGGCCAGCAGAATCACCTGATCGGCGATGCGGAAGGTGGCCGGCACGTCGTGCGATACCAACACACTGGTCAGGTGTAGCGCGTCGTTCAATCGGCGGATCAGGCGCGCGGCGGTGCCCAGCGAAATCGGGTCCAGCCCCGAAAACGGTTCGTCGTACATCACCAGATCGGGGTCTAGCGCAATGGCGCGCGCCAGCGCCACGCGCCGTGCCATGCCGCCGGAAATCTGCGCAGGCATCAAATCGCGCGCGCCGCGCAGCCCCACCGCGCCGAGCTTCATCAGCACGATGTCACGAATCAAGCGTTCGGGCAGGTCGGTGTGTTCGCGCAACGGAAAGGCCACGTTGCCGTACACCGACAAATCGGTAAACAACGCGCCGAACTGGAACAGCATGCCCATGCGCCGCCGCGCGGCATACAGCGCCGCGTCGCGCAACTGGCCCACGTCCTGCCCGTCGAACAGCACCTGCCCGGCCTGCGTCCGCTGTTGACCGCCGATCAGGCGCAGCACGGTGGTTTTGCCGCCGCCCGAAGCGCCCATCAGCGCGGTGACCTTGCCGCGCGGCACCGTCAACGTGATGCCATCGAGCACCGTGCGCCCGTCGCCATAGCCAAAGCGCACGTCGTGCAACGCCACCAGCGCATCGGGCGCTGCGGCGAATGGGGCGGTGGCGTCAAGGGTAACGTCAGAGGCAGACACGGTAGTTGATCAACATACAAACCCCGCTACTTTACGCGATTGACGCTGATCAGCCGCACCTTCCCATTGTTATCGCCGAGCCTATAGTTCCAAGCTTCCTTGCCTCCATGTACAGATATTTGCTGCACGTCGGGATGATCGCGCTCAAGCGTGACCGTGAGAATGCCGTTGTCCGGTACCATTTGGATTCCTCCCTCGATACCGTCTGGCGATGATGGCTCCGCCCCTGAAGGGAGAAATCTGATCAAGACATTCGTTGTTGGGTTCTTTGCGTTTTCCGCGTCGTAGAACCGAAGTTGGAAACGCAGCCTTTCACCATGCTTGAAGCTCATGGGCTGCTTCAGATCCAGCCAACTCGATTGCCACCGCTCGCCTGCGGCCTTCCCGAACATGCCCGAGATGGACCCTGGCGGCACATAGTAGAGACGGATTCAATACGATTTCTCGCCACTTGCATCGGTAATGAACGGGCGTGCTGTAGCTTCCTATCTGTTGTCCCTGCAACAGGTCACCAACAGCGGCATTTGCCAAGTTAGGCGTCGTTTTAGAGACTCTGCGCCCTGAACGTATCGCACGCCGGCACGCTGCCGGTTTTGTAGCCTTGCGTGAACCAGCGCACCCGCTGCGCACTGGAGCCGTGCGTAAAGCTGTCGGGCCGTACCACGCCGCGCTGCTCGCGCTGCAAGGTGTCGTCGCCGATCTGCGAGGCGGCGTTCAGCGCCGATTCGATGTCGCCCTGGTCGAGCCAATGCTTGGCTTGCTGCGAATGGTTGGCCCAGATGCCGGCGTAGCAATCGGCCTGCAATTCCACACGTACCGACAGGGCGTTTTGCTGCTGCTGGCTCAGCCGCTCGCGCAACGCATCGACCTTGCCGCTGATGCCTTCCAGATTCTGCACGTGGTGGCCGACCTCATGCGCCACCACGTAAGCGCGGGCAAACGCGCCCGGTGCGCCCAGTTGCCGGCTCATGGTGTCGAAGAAATCCATGTCCAGATACACCTTCCGGTCGGCGGGGCAGTAAAACGGCCCCATTGCCGCCTGACCGGTGCCGCAGGCGGTAGGCGTCACGCCGCGATAGAGCACCAGCTTGGGCGGCACGTAGCGCGTACCCGCCTGCTGGAAAATCTGGCCCCACACATCCTCAGTGGAAGCCAGCACGGTAGCCACGAACGCCGCGCCCTGGTCATTGGCCGGCGGCTGGTGCGCCGGAACTTGGCGCGGCTGCTGTACCTGCGGCGCGCCGCCCGACAACAGGCCGAGTGTGGTCATCGGGTTGATGCCGAACACGCCCCAGCCGATCAGCGCCACCACCACCGCGCCGATGCCGATCGAACGCCTGCCAACGCCAAAGCCACCCCCGCCGCTGGGACCATCGTCGCGGCGGTCTTCGATGTTGTCCGATTCCCGGTTACCTTCCCATCTCATGCGCTTATCTTATGTGAAACCGTAACATACATTTTATGGCTGGAAACGCGGTTGTACCCCGCCACTACCCATTGCACCGATGCACCGGGCGAGGCACTCCGTAAAAGTGTGAAGTCCGCCGATAGGCCGGATTCTGTGCGGTGCGCCAACCTTGCGGCCTGCGCGCCGTGACCGCCATCCCTCTGGGCCGGGGGTTGCCCGCCCGGCTCGCTGCCACCTACCCGTTGGCTCGGCGGGCCGCGTCATCGCCAACCTATTTGGTGTTGCTGCGCGCAGAGATTGCCCGTTTCACCCTTGTCGGCCAAGCCGACAAGACTCGTCTCTGTTGCTCTAATCCTCGCCTCGCGGCGGAGAGCCGTTAGCTCCTGCGCTGCCCTGTGCAGTCCGGACCTTCCTCCAGCACGCCCTTGCGGGATACCGTGCCAGCGGCGGTCTGGCGGGCTTCACGGTGGGTATTATCGCGGCGGTCTGTCTAGTTCCACCTGGGACGCTTTATGCCTGTTGTTTACCGCATTCCCTGGATCCGGCTTTATTTCGTTGCCGCGGCGTTGCTGTTTACGGGATTGATGGCGGTGGGCATCTGGCGTCACCACAGCGCCGTGCCGCATTGGGACATGTGGGAAGCCTATCTAGGGTTTTATACCCGTTCGGGTGACTGGCACGCCTGGTGGGAGCAGCACAACGAGCACCGGCTGATCGTGCCACGGTTGATTTTCTGGAGCGATTTGCATTTTTTCCACGGCTCGATGACGCTGCTGTTCGTCTTGAACACGGTGTTTCCGTTCCTGATTGTGGCGTGCTGGGTGTTCCTGCTGCACCGCCTGCAATCGCAACGCTTGCCACCGGGCAGCGCGTGTACCGTCTTGGTGGCGTTGCTGGTCGTGCTGGCCACGTCGTGGGTGCAAAGTGAGAACTTCACTTGGGCGTTCCAGAGTCAGTTCTTTCTGGCTTATCTGACGCCACTATTAGCCTTTACGCTGTTGGCCCATGCGCGGGCAGCAAATTGCCGCCGCAGCTTTTGGCTGGCATGGCTGACTGGGTTGCTGAGCGCCGGCACGATGGCCAACGGCACGCTGGCGTTGCCATTATTGTTAGTGCAGGCCTTGCTGTTGCGTCTGCGTCGGCGCGATGTTGGCGTGTTGCTGCTAACGGCGGCGCTGGTACTGGGTCTGTATTTCCACCATTACCACAGCTACCATCCCATCGTGGGCAGTTCCATCATCGGGCGCTGGCTTGATCTCGCACGCTATGTGTTGCTGTTTCTAGGCGGCCCGTGGTACTTCATGCTGCAACAGGCCGCCTTCTGGCCCGCGATGGTAATGGGCGCGGCATGGATCGCGCTGGCGCTGGTGATGACCGTGGGCGTGTTGCGCCAGCGCTCTCCGCAACCCTACGCCGTGGCGCTGCTGATGTTGTTGGCCTATATCGGCGCGGCGGCGTTGGGGGCGGCACGCGACCGCATCTTCATGGGCGTGGAGCAGGCGCTGTCCTCCCGCTATCTAACATCGCAACTGATGGCCTGGGCCGCCTTGCTCCTACTGGCCGTGTATTTGTGGCCGCGTGCCGTGCTCAGCCGCTGGGCGCTGGGCGCGTATGCCGCGATTCCGCTGCTGCTGCTGCCCGCCCAGTTGCAAGGCGTGCGCGTTCCGCCGGACTACCGCATCCAATTGCGTCTGCCCACGCTGGCGATACAACTAGGCGTGCGCGATCTGGATACCGACCTGTTCAAGCGGATGACCTACACCGGCGAGAACACCTTCATACTGGCCGCACAGGCCAAGCGCGAGCATTTGGCCGTGTTTGGCGAGCCGGACATGCAACTGGCGCTGCGGCATTGGTCGGGTCAAACGGTGGCCGCGCCGATGCCCCAGGCGCGTTGCGAGGGCGCGCTGCAAGCCATTGAGTCGATTCCCGGCGTGGCGGACGCGGTGCGGGTGCGGGGCTGGTTATTCGACCCGGCGCGGCGGCAAGCGCCATCGCTGGTACTGCTTTCGGGCGCACAACAGGGCCGGGGCGCGGCGCTGGGCAGGCTGCGGCAACCCGACACCGTGCAGTCGATTGATAGGCCCAGGCGCTACAGCGGCTTTAGCGGTTACCTTCAAGCTTCGGCGCTGGCGGAGAATCCGGCAGGCCCGGTCACGCTGACCGGGTGGATCGACCAGCAGCCCGCCTGCGCGCTGACGCTCAACCCGCGTCCTTGAGGCGTGGTATTGACCCCGGACAGCGCCAGTCAACCTAACAGCGGCCCCGCGTGGGGTGCATATGGATATACCCGAATCGTTCCGAAGCCGCAGCCACAATAAGGCGCTTCTTCTCTCCGACTTTCATCTTGCAACAGGAGCTGCCATGACCAAAGCCCACACCATTCTCGAAACCATAGGCGGCACGCCGCATATCCGCATCAACCGGCTGTTTGGTCCGCAGGCCCAAGTCTGGATCAAGAACGAGCGCGCCAATCCGGGCGGCTCGATCAAGGACCGTATCGCGCTGGCGATGGTCGAGGATGCCGAGAAGCGCGGGCAGATCAAACCCGGCGGCACCATCATCGAGCCGACCAGCGGCAACACCGGCGTCGGACTGGCGCTGGTGGCCGCTGTCAAAGGCTACAAGCTGATTTTGGTAATGCCCGAGAGCATGAGCATCGAGCGCCGCCGCCTGATGCTGGCCTACGGCGCG
>JAIRRE010000181.1 GCA_031256125.1 Burkholderiaceae bacterium | reverse complement strand
TACCGCTGCTTTGGCCCGGAAGCTGGCGGCCCGATGTGCTCACGCGCGTGCTGGCGGGCATGGCGCTGTTCGTCGCGGCGTATTTCGCCGAGATTATTCGCGGCGGTCTGCAAGCGGTGCCGCGCGAGCAGATCGACGCGGCGCGGGCGCTGGGCTTGACTGGCTGGCAGGTGCAACGCCATGTGGTGCTGCCGCAGGCGCTGCGCATGGTTATCCCGGCGCTGATGAACAGTGTGATTGGTACGCTCAAGGATACGTCTCTGGTCACCGTGGTCGGCTTGTTCGAGCTGACGGGCGCGCTGAGTCTGGCGCTGGGGGGCGACCCGCTCTGGCGCCCCTTCTATCTGGAAAGCTACCTTTTTATCGCGCTGCTGTACTGGCTGATGTGCTCTGGCCTGTCACGCTACAGCGCGTGGATTGAACGGCGGCTGGCAGCGGGCAGCTAGTCCGGGCACGCAACCCCGCGCACCAGACTCGGCGCGATTTGCACCGCCTCTACTTCATGGCACAACGTCATCCAGGGTCGTTTGGGCGATCGGCATGTAAAGCGGATACAACGTCTCCTCTTCGCGCTTGATGCGATCGCTCAAAATCTGCCCGATGTTATTGGCAGCGGCGGCAAAACTTTGGCTCAGTACGGGATCACGGTCCAACGCGTCGTATTTACTCAAAAAAGCAAGGACGTTCCGGCCAATGGCATCCATTTCCTGGTGCATGTTATGTATTAGGATATGGCTGAATTCATCATCCGTAAAAGTGTGCTCCAAATATACGTACAATCTAACATTCTCTGTTAGTAAATGCGCCGCAAGATTACTCTTGAACTGACGCAGAAAGGTTACCGTATGGGTAAAATCCCCTCTCACGAAAGCGTTGCTGATGCTGGTAAACAGCGATAACAGCTTGCGGTGCTCGTCCAATAAATGGGTAATCAGACCGTCATCGTAAGCAATCCGCGTACCTGGCGCATAGCGTGGCCCCGGCGGCGGCGCAGTTTTTGAGAAAACAACATCGGGTCTGGTTGGGGGCCATTCCTGTTGTTTATCACCATGAAACCATTTGCTTAAAAAACTCATAGTATGTCTCTACAACAAGATTTAATGATAATATAAATAATCAATATAATATGTTATAATTTAAATAATTAAATACGGAAATGACTATAAAATTAAAATACGAGGTGTATCATGATACACCAACGCGTCGGTAAACACCAGCCATCGTGAGCAAATATTAACTCATGTGTTGCGTCAAATACACACAACTATACGCGCCGAGAAAAATCGGCACTGGGCATGATCTGGTCCGGCGGCGGAAACTTGAAAACGGGTGCTAGCCAGCAGTGTCGTCACGCGGTAGCCTGTAATGCCTGCGCCAAGACGCGCCATGGCGTCGTTCCCGGAACCACTGGCAACCGCATCCACAGCGGTGTGACTGATGGCGAGACACGTGGCAACGCTTCATGGAGTCTGCACGCGCGGGTGCGCTTGGGTCTGGAATGGGATGCGCGGCACCAAGCCCAGTGATACCCGGTGGTATCGCGAGCATTTGCAACCAAGTAGATCGCCCAAAGCTGGGATGCGGCAACCGCGAGAGGCAGGTTCAGTGTTGCCTTTACTCGAACTGCTCAGAATGGATTCTTCCCCGATAATTTAGTCTATGGTGACGGACAGCGTGGCGCGCAGCCATCAAGATCCGTCTGAAGATTGTGTTGCTGGAGGTTTGATGTTTATGACGATTCGCCGTTTCATTTCCATTACCCTTGGCTGTGCTGTGGTTGTCGCGTTGGCTGGATGTGCGTCGGTCGATCTGGAACCCGATTACAACGCGCCGCAGGTGCGTATGCCTGGCGAAGCCTCCGCCGCTCCAGTGGCCGAACCGCCCGCGCCTGTGTCTGTGCCTGTGCAAACTCTGCCAGTGGCGCCGAATAGCGCAGTCGTGCAGTCGCTGCCACCGGCCAATAACGGTGCGACGGCGCCAAATGTGGCCGCCACGCCCAACGCTGCGGCCAACGCGGACATACCGCCCAGCGCCCCTGTCAATGCCGACGCCAATCTGGTGACACTGACCACGCGTCTAGATGGCACCAGCGCCGTGCCGCCCACAGGAAGCAGCGGCAGCGCGCAGATCGACGCGCTCTACGACGCCAACACGCGCCTGCTGCGCTGGAAGGCGACCTGGAACAACCTCTCCAGCCCGATTACGGCGGTGCGCTTTCATGGCCCGGCGGCCCAAGGGCAGCAAGGCCCGGAGACGCTGATCTGGCCAGGGCCGTTTGGCGCTTGGTACGAAGGTCGCGCGACGCTCACGCCGCAGCAAGCTACCGACCTGACGGGCGGGCTTTGGTATGCCAACATTTACACAACCAACTATCCCTCTGGCGAAATTCGCGGGCAATTGCGCGTGGTGAATTGATTGACCGCTAAACGCTCGGCTTTGAGCGCCACACACCATCAACCCGTCAAACCGCTGACCGGCTACAAGCCGTTCTGGGCCAAGCGGTTCGGCATTGCGCCGTTGCTGCCCATGAGCCGCGCCGAAATGGAGCAACTGGGCTGGGACAGTTGCGATGTGGTGCTGGTCACGGGCGACGCCTACGTCGATCATCCGAGCTTTGGCATGGCGGTCATTGGCCGCGTGCTGGAGGAGCAAGGCTTTCGCGTCGGCATCATCGCGCAGCCCGATTGGAGCAGCGCCGAGGCGTTTCGCGCGCTGGGCAAGCCCAATCTGTTTTGGGGTGTGACGGCGGGCAACATGGATTCCATGATTAACCGCTACACCGCCGAGCGCAAGATCAGAAGCGACGATGCTTATACGCCCGGCGGCGCGGCGGGCCGCCGCCCGGATCGCGCGGCCATCGTCTATTGCCAGCGCTGCCGCGAGGCGTTCAAGGACGTGCCGGTGATCCTGGGCGGTATCGAAGGGAGCCTGCGCCGCATCGCCCACTACGACTATTGGAGCGACACGGTGCGCCGCTCCATCGTGATGGATAGCAAATGCGATTTGCTGCTGTATGGCAATGCCGAGCGCGCGCTGGTCGAGGTGGCGCACCGCCTGGCGCGACGCGAGCCGGTGGCGAGCATGACCGACGTGCGCGGTACGGCCTTCATGCGGCGCGCGGACGATGCGTCTGAATGGATGGAAATCGATTCGACCGAAGTCGATCAACCGGGGCGCGTGGAAGAACGGATGAGTCCGTATCAGCCGGTTGCGCGGCGGGCGGGCGAGGCATCGCCCATCCGTTTTACCCCTCGCCCGCTTGCGGGAGAGGGAAAAGAGCGCAACCGCACCGTGCTCCGCCTGCCCAGCTACGAGCAGGTCAAAAGCGATCCGGTGCTCTACGCCCACGCCAGCCGCGTGTTGCATCAGGAAACCAACCCCGGCAATGCCCGCGCGCTGGTGCAAGCGCACGGCGTGGGTGGCGTGGCGCGCGACGTGTGGATCAACCCGCCGCCGATTCCCTTGAGCACGGCAGAAATGGATTGGGTGTTCGGCCTGCCGTATGCGCGCAGCCCGCATCCCGCCTACGCCGACGAAGACGGACGGCACGACGGCGCGACCAAAATTCCAGCGTGGGAGA
>JAIRRE010000329.1 GCA_031256125.1 Burkholderiaceae bacterium | reverse complement strand
AGCAGGGTGCGCGAGGCATTGCTCGCGTCGGTGACGTGTGCCCGCCCACCAGTGAGCTGCCACGCTAGCCAACTGTCGATGGTGCCGAAGGCCAATTCGCCGCGCTCGGCCTGTGCGCGTGCGCCGGGAACGTGTTCGAGTAGCCAAGCCAGCTTGGTGGCACAGAAATAGGGGTCGATTACCAGGCCGGTCTTGTCGCCGATGGCTTGTGCATGTCCCTGCGAGCGCAACTGCTCGCAAAGAGACTCGGTGCGGCGGTCCTGCCACACGATCGCATGATGCACGGGCAAGCCGGTGCGCCGGTTCCACAGCACGGTGGTTTCGCGCTGGTTGGTGATGCCCACGGCGCGGATGTCATCGGCGCGCAGTCCGGCTTGGGCCAGCGCCTCGCGCGCGGTGGCGAGTTGATCGTGCCAAATTTGCATCGCGTCGTGTTCGACCCAGCCCGGTTGCGGGTAAATCTGTGCCAGTTCGCGCTGCGCCATGGCGACGATGCGGCCTTGACGGTCGAAAACGATGCTGCGCGAGCTGGATGTCCCTTGGTCCAGGGCGAGCAGGTGGTCCATGAGCGATCCTTATGTTGAGCGTTGCCTATAGTACTGGCGTAATACAGGAACTTGTCGGCAAGCCTCGTTCCTTTGCTACATTGCGCCTGCCCGTCCCTTTCACGCCATTGCTCCACGTTCTCCTCCCATGCTTACCGCCGCAACGGGCGCACCGCCCAGTCAAGTGCAAGCTTCGCAGAGCCGCCGCATCGTTCGCATCTACGCTTTTTTGTTGTTCTTCAACGCGGCGGCTTGGCTTTGGGCATTGGTGGCTTTTCGCCAGCATCCGCTGCTGCTGTGGACCGGGCTGTTGGCCTATACGCTGGGGTTGCGCCATGCGGTGGATGCGGACCACATCGCGGCAATCGACAACATCACGCGCAAGCTGATGCAGGCGGGGCAGCGGCCCATGACGGTGGGGCTGTGGTTTTCGCTGGGGCATTCAAGCGTGGTGGTGCTGGCGTCGGTGGCCATTGCCATGACCGCGACGGCGTTGCAGGAGCCGCTGGCGCCGTTGAAAAACGCGGGCGCAATCATCGGCACGCTGGTTTCCACGGGGTTCCTGCTGGTGATCGCGGTGGTCAATTTGGTGATTCTGTGCGCGGTGGTGCGCAAGTTCGCGCGGCTGCGCCGGGGCGAGCCTTATGTGGAACAAGACCTGGACAAGCTGTTGGCCGGTCGCGGTTTGCTGGCGCGCCTGCTGCGGCCGCTGTTCCGGCTGATTACGCGCAGTTGGCACATGTATCCGCTGGGTTTTCTGTTTGGCCTGGGCTTTGATACCGCCACTGAAATCGGTCTGCTGGGTATTGCCGCGACCAGCGCCACGCAGGGCTTGCCGGTGTGGTCGATGCTGGTGTTCCCGGCGCTATTCACGGCCGGCATGTCGCTGGTGGATACGACCGATGGCATCTTCATGTTGCGCGCCTACGGCTGGGCTTTCGGCAACCCGGCGCGCAAGCTTTACTACAACATCGTCATGACGTCGGTGTCGGTGGCCGTGGCGGTGATCGTCGGCAGCATCGAGGCGCTGGGCCTGTTTGCCGACCGGCTGCATTTGCAGGGGCGTTTCTGGGATGCCATCGGAGCGCTGGGCGATCAGGTCGGTACCATCGGTTATGTGATCGTGATGGCGTTCGCGTTGTGCTGGATTGCCTCGGCGGCGCTTTACCGCTGGCGGCGTACCCACAGCGATGCCGATGGCGTCGGGTCGCCGGCGGTGGTGGCGGCGCGCTGAGACACAATTGGAACGGCGCAGGTGTCGCATTAAAGTCACCGCTGAGTCAAAAAATGTGTCGGATCGTGTTACCTTTGCACCGCGTTGCGGCCCGGCGAAGCGACGCGGATGTTTTACATGGAGGTTCTTGGTATGGAGCAAGCCACCCCGGTTTCTGATCTGGAAACCTTCTACGGCGTGATGCGCGCGCAGGGCGTAACGCGGCGCAGTTTTCTGAAATTTTGCAGCCTGACGGCAACGGCGCTGGGGTTGGGCGCGGGGTTTGTCCCACGCATCGCGCAGGCGCTGGAAACCAAGCCGCGCACGCCGGTGATCTGGCTGCACGGGCTGGAATGCACCTGCTGCACCGAGTCGTTCATCCGCAGCGCGCATCCGCTGGCCAAGGACGCGATTCTGTCCATGATCTCGCTCGATTACGACGACACCATCATGGCCGCGGCGGGTACACAGGCCGAGGCGATTCTGACCGACATCACCACCAAATACAAAGGCAACTACATCGTCGCCGTGGAGGGCAACCCGCCGCTCAATGAGGATGGGATGTTTTGCTTTCCGGGCGGCGAGCCGTTCGTGGAAAAGTTGAAGCGCGTTTCCGCCGACGCCAAGGCCATCATTGCCTGGGGTTCCTGCGCGTCGTGGGGTTGCGTGCAGGCGGCCAAGCCCAACCCGACGCGCGCCACGCCGGTGGCCGACGTGATTTTCGACAAGCCCATCATCAAGGTGCCGGGCTGCCCGCCGATTCCCGAAGTGATGGCGGCGGTCATCACGTATCTGGTGACGTTCGACCGCATTCCGCCGCTGGATCGCCAGGGCCGGCCCAAGATGTTTTACGGCCAGCGCATCCACGACAAGTGCTACCGGCGTCCGCACTTCGACGCCGGCCAATTCGTGGAGGCGTGGGACGACGAAGGCGCGCGCAAGGGCTACTGCCTGTACAAGATGGGCTGTAAAGGCCCCACCACCTACAACGCCTGTTCCACCGTGCGCTGGAACGGCGGTGTGTCGTTTCCGATCCAGTCCGGCCACGGCTGCCTGGGCTGCTCGGAAAACGGCTTCTGGGACAAGGGGTCGTTCTATGACCGGGTGGTGGACATCAACCAGTTCGGTATCGAAACCAATGCCGACCGCATCGGCCTGGCGACGGTCGGCGTGGCGGCTGCGGCCATCGCGGCGCACGCGGTGGTCAGCGTTATCCGCAACACCAGGCTCAAGCAGCAGGACCTCAAAGCGCTTGAGCCGACCCATCACGAGGAGGTACGGTGATGAGCACCCAACAAACCCAAGGCTTCACGCTCGATAACAGCGGCAAGCGCGTCGTCGTCGATCCGGTCACGCGCATCGAGGGCCATTTGCGCTGCGAGGTCAACCTTGACGGCAACAACGTCATCACCAACGCGGTTTCCACCGGCACCATGTGGCGCGGGCTGGAGGTGATCCTCAAAGGGCGCGATCCGCGCGATGCCTGGGCGTTTACCGAGCGTATTTGCGGCGTGTGCACCGGCACGCACGCGCTAACCTCGGTGCGCGCGGTGGAAAACGCGCTGGGCATCCAGATTCCCGAGAACGCCAACCTGATCCGCAACATGATGCAGGCTACGCTGTGGGTGCAGGACCATCTGGTGCACTTCTACCACCTGCACGCGCTCGATTGGGTGGACGTGGTGAGCGCGCTTTCGGCCGACCCCAAGAAGACCTCGGAGCTGGCGCAGAGCATTTCCAACTGGCCGCTGTCTTCGCCGGGGTACTTCCGCGACTTGCAAGCGCGCCTGAAACGGTTTGTCGATTCCGGCCAGCTTGGGCCGTTCCGCAACGGTTACTGGGGCCACCCGGCCTAC
The DNA here is from genome assembly GCA_031256125.1 of Burkholderiaceae bacterium. Classification (GTDB taxonomy): domain Bacteria; phylum Pseudomonadota; class Gammaproteobacteria; order Burkholderiales; family Burkholderiaceae_C; genus Ottowia. The sequence goes on along the minus strand of JAIRRE010000329.1, from coordinate 3,886 downwards.
AAGCTGCCGCCCGAAGCCAACTTGATGGCGGTGGCGCATTACCTGGAAGCACTCGATTTCCAGAAAGAAATCGTCAAGATTCATACCGTATTTGGCGGCAAAAACCCGCACCCCAACTGGCTGGTGGGCGGCGTGCCATGCGCCATCAACATTGACGACGTGGGCGCGGTCGGGGCGGTCAACATGGAGCGGCTGAACTTGGTGTCGCAAATCATCGACCGTTCTATCGAGTTCATCCAGCAGGTCTATCTGCCCGACCTGGTGGCGATAGCCAGCTTCTATAAAGACTGGGCGGCTATTGGCGGCGGCATTTCCGGGCAGTCGGTACTTTCGTATGGCGATTTTCCCGATCACGCCAACGACTACAGCGACAAGAGCCTGCTGGCGCCGCGCGGCGCGGTCATCAATGGCAATTTCAACGAGATCCAGCCGGTCGATTTGAACAACCCCGACGAGATACAGGAATTCGTCGCGCACTCCTGGTACAGCTATCCCGAAGGCAAGAGCGGTCTGCACCCGTTCGACGGCGTGACCGAACCGCACTTTGAATTGGGCGCGGCCACCAAAGGCAGCAAGACCAAGATCGAGGAAATTGACGAATCGGGTAAATATTCCTGGATCAAGGCCCCGCGCTGGCGCGGCCACCCCATGGAAGTCGGGCCGCTGGCGCGCTACCTGATCGGCTACCACCAGAACCGCCCGGACATCAAGGAGCCGGTGGATGCGCTCCTGGCCAAGCTCGGCGCGCCGGTGTCCGCGCTTAACTCCACGCTGGGCCGCACCGCCGCGCGCGGGCTGGAAGCGGACTGGGCCGCGGGCAAGCTCAAGTATTTCTTCGACCGCCTGATGGCCAACATCAAGGCGGGCGATACCGCCACGGCGAACGTGGACAAGTGGCGGCCCGACACCTGGCCCAAAGAGGCCAAGGGCGCGGGCTTTACCGAGGCGCCGCGCGGCGCGCTGGGCCACTGGATCAAGATCCGCGATACCAAGATCGACAACTACCAGTGCATCGTGCCGACCACCTGGAACGGTTCGCCGCGCGACGAAAAAGGCCAGATCGGCGCGTTCGAGGCCAGCCTGATGAACACCAAAATGGCCAAGCCTGACGAGCCGCTGGAAATTTTGCGCACGCTGCACAGTTTCGACCCGTGCCTGGCCTGCTCGACCCACGTGATGAGCGCCGCTGGCGAGGAACTGGTCAACGTCCAGGTCCGCTGAACGCGGGAATCGGAGGCCGCCGTGAGCAACACACGCAAAACCTACAGCTACGATGACACCACCCGGCTGCGCACGCAGGGCGGCCTGCGGGTGATGTCGGTTTATGTCTACGAGGCTTTCCTGCGCTGGTGGCACTGGCTGAGCGCGCTTTGCATTGTGGTGCTGGGCGTTACCGGTTACCTGATCGGCAAGCCGCTGCCCACGCTATCGGGCGAAGCCAGCGCGCATTTTTTGATGGGCTATATCCGTTTCGTCCATTTCAGCGCGGCCTATGTGTTTGCGCTGGGTCTGTTGTTCCGCATCTACTGCGCCCTGGTGGGCAATGCCTACGCGCGCGAAATACTCATCGTGCCCGTTTGGGATTCGCAATGGTGGCGCGAGTTCTTCTTCGAGGTGCGCTGGTACCTGTTCCTGGAGCGTTACCCGCGCAAGTACATCGGCCACAACCCCGCCGGGCAACTGGCGATGCTGGGCTTTTTTGTGGTGGCGATCCTCATGGCCCTGAGCGGCTTTGCGCTGTACGGTGAAGGGCTGGGCCATGCCAGTTGGGCCTGGCACGGGTTCGGCTGGATGGTGACACTGGCCGGCGGCAACAGCTTGGCGCTGCACAGTTGGCATCGGCTGGGCATGTGGGCGATGGCGTTATTCGTGATGGTGCATATCTATACCGCCGTCCGCGAAGACATCATGTCCCGGCAAAGCATGATCTCGACCATGGTCAGCGGCTACCGCATGTTCAAAAACTGATGGCTCCAGAAAGCATCGTCGTTTTGGGCATCGGCAACGTACTGTGGGCCGACGAAGGTTTCGGTGTGCGCGCGGTCGAAGCGCTCAATGCCGGCTGGGTGTGCCCGCCACAAGTGGAACTGGTCGATGGCGGTACGCAGGGTTTGGCGCTGCTGCCGCTGGTCGAATCGGCGCAACGCCTGATCGTGTTCGATGCCGTTGATTTCGGCCTCGCGCCCGGCGCGCTCGATGTGCGCGTGGGTGACGCGGTGCCCACCTGCCTTACCGCGCGCCGCATGAGTCTGCACCAGATGGGCTTTGCCGACGTGCTGGCCTGCGCGCAGCTCAAGGGTCACTATCCGCGCGAAATCGTGCTGATCGGCGTGCAGCCGGTCGAACTCGACGATTACGGCGGCAGTCTGCGCCCCCCGGTCAAGGCGCAACTGGCGCCCGCAGTGCAGCAGGCTTGCTGCTGGCTGGCGCGCTGGGGCGCCGAGCCGCGTGCGCGTGCGGACGGCGCCACTGCCGCCGAGCCGCTGCACGCCGCCAGTCTGGCACTTGCATCCTACGAAGATCAGCGCCCGTCGCCGCAAAGCGCCAACCGGTATGGCGACACGCGCTTCTGGCAGCCGGCGCCGCACCGTTCGGAGAACGACTGATGTGTGTCGGTATTCCCGCCCGGATCGTCTCTGGCGAAGGCTTGCGCGCCCAAGCCGTGAGCCGCGACGGGCTATGCGGCGTCGATTTGGCGCTGACCGGCCCGCTGCCGCCGGGCACTTGGGTGCTGACTTTCCTCGGCGCGGCGCGCGAAGTGATCGACGCTGCCCGGGCGCGCGAGATCGACGCGGCGCTGGATGCGCTGGACGCCATCGCGCGCGGCCAAACGGACAGCGCGGCTATCGACCGTTACTTCAGCGATCTGGCCGGTCGCGAGCCGGAACTGCCTGCGCACCTGCGCCAACAACTGCCCCCGCCACAGGTGCAACCATGACGCTGACCGCGCTTTCCTGCGGCCCGACGCTGGCGACACTGCGCGAGCGGTTTGCGGAGCAGGGGTACATCCAAGTCGATGACACCACGCTCGACGCCGTGGCCGCGCGCTCGGCGCATCTGGTTCTGCTGCCGCTGGACAACCCGGCGCAGCGCCCCGAATTTGCCGACTTGCTGGTTATTCTGCCCGAAATTTTGCGCCAGCCCGGCCTGCAAGGGTTCGACGTGGCGTTTGCCTGCCCGCCCGCCAGCGCCGCGCTGGTGCGGCGCTTTGGCGTGCTGCGCCACCCGGGGCTGGTGTTTTTGCGGCACGGCACGCTCGTCGGCGTCATCGACGGGCTGCGCGACTGGGCCGATTACGTGCGGGAATTCGTCCGGCTGCGCGATGCGCCGTTGCCCGGCCAAGACGCCACCGCGTGTGCATCTTGAAATTCGGCTCGTGGATTTTTCCGAATGATGTACTTGGTTGATTCCAACGTGCGGTCCGAGTTGCGTACATGGCATGGCCGTGGTTACGCGCAACGTGGCCGACTTCAAGCAAACCGGGGTTGTTCTTGTCAATCCGTGGCTCATGAATAGTGAATAGGCTTTTACAGGAACCCAGCCGCGTGTCTCCTACCGTCATTCCCATCCAGCCGTTTTCGACCGGCCCCGGTTCGCAACCCGCCCAGCCGGGCGATAAGGACTGGGCTTGCCTGCCGTTGCCGGTTGAAGTACAAACCTATCGCGCGCCGCCGTCCCCGGAACCGGGCGAGCGCGGCGCAGATGCCGTGCGGCAACTCTTGCGCGGGGTGGTCGATGCTTTCGGGGCAGGCTCCGAGGGCAAGTGCCTTAACCTTGCGCTGGACGAACTCGATATTCACGCGCACCGCCTGCTGGCGCAACTGCTCGGCGAAGGCGAGGTTTCGGCGCGTATCGCCTTGCCCGATGGCGGTTCGGTGCAAATTCA
>JAIRRE010000179.1 GCA_031256125.1 Burkholderiaceae bacterium | reverse complement strand
CGGCAATCATGAGGTTTAATCTTTTCGGATCAAATGCTAACAGCGTTTGGCGTTCCGGCCGATGGAAACGCTGGTTTGTTGTCTCGCGCACACTAATTAGTTAATTGGTATTTTCATCGTGCTATCGCTCCAGACCGCGATCCCGTTTGGGGATACGGGCGCGCACGGGCTGGGGCGCTTCCCGCACGATTTCGCGCGCTTGTTCGCGCACTTGTTCGAGGCGCTCTTGCCGGGTCTGCGCTGGCGCGTCGCCGATCTTGATTTCGGCTTCTTGCTCTTTCAAACCCTCGATCTTTTGAGCCAGTTCCTGCGCTTTGTCACGCGCTTCTTCACGCTGTGCGATGTTGCGTGCTTGCAGTTGGCGTTGCTGCTGTTGCCATTGCCGTTGCTGGGCCAAGGCTTGGCGTTCTTGATCGCCGATCTGCGGGGATTGGCGTTCAGGCACGGCAAGCTGTTTGCTGGCCGTGCTGTAGCTCAATTCGCCAAGCCGGGTGAGCCGATCATCCGCCATGATGAGACTGCCATTCCAGCCATCGCGCAGCATCTGGCGCTGGGCGTCGTTCAAGGGCTGCCCTTCGGCGGCATCGCGCAGGGCGTCCACGCCTTCGGGACTCAGGTGGGCCAAAGCCGCCTGCACGGCCATGTGGTCGGCGATTGCGCGGGGGACTTCGGGCAGCGGCGCGATCAGCCACGCCGGATCGCGGGCAGGGCCGGATTGGTCCGGGCCGGCGTTGCGTGGTTCAAATTCCATGAGTGTGCCCTTTCAACGGTCTGGATCTGCCCGGCCTGCACCGGCCCAAAGTAACGGCTGTCAAAACTGTTCTTGGCGTCGCCCGCGCCGTAAACCCAATACTCCCCAGGGCCAAGCACCCGCTTACCCCACCAGTGGGGCAAGGGGTTGCGGGTGACTTCGGAGTGATCCTTGGGCTGGCTGTCCGCAACGAGTTGCTCGTTGATGAACACCCCTTGGACGCTGACCCGCACCCGGTCGCCGGGAACGGCGATGACTTCCTTGAAGAAAGGGGCCGTACCGCCCGCGCAATCGCCCTTCAGGGTGAACGGGTAGTCCTGCTGCTGAATCGGCGGGCAGAACGCGACCAGCGCGCCCTTGGTCAAGGTCTCGCCGCGATAGGGCTGCATCCAGTACAGGCCCAGCGGTTCGCTCGCCGAAAGATTGATGCGCAGACCCTGCGCGTGCAGCACCAGGGTTGCAACGCACATCCCTAACAGGATGGCCGTGGCCGTGCCTACGATTCGTCTGGCGGTCATGCCTGTGCCTCCCTGCGGCCCTGGCTCGACGCCGCGCGCATCAGCATCCGCGCGCGGAGTTGGGAGTCCGCGTAATACTTGATCTTCTGGCAGTAGATCGGGCTGTAGCCGGCCATGAACACCAGTTCATCATCCGGCGGCAATCTCATGCACTCATCGGGCGTGAGCAACTCGCGCCCTACTGTGTTTTCGCTGGTGTTGACGTTTTGCAGCATCACCGCCAAACGGCTGCCCGAATACTGAAGCTGCGTTTGCGTCACCGTCGCCTTGCCGGTCATGTGCGAAAGCAGTTCGGCGGTTTCGATCTTGTTGGGGGCGTAGGCGATCCGAATGTGGCAATTGCTGACGATGCTCTCGTCCTTCGTGTACGCCTTTTGCAACTGGCTCAGGTCTTGGGTGATGAGCAGCGCCTTGAGGCCATAGCCCGCGATGAAGGCCAGCGCTTCTTCAAACACATCCAATTTGCCCAGACTCGGAAACTCGTCGATCAGCAGTAGCAGCCGATGCGGGTACAGGCTCTTGCTGGTGCCATCGGGGTTGTAGTCCATGCCTTCCGTGAGCCGGCGCAACGTCATGTTCAAGACCAGGCGCGTGAGGGGCTTGATCCGGTCCATGTCGCTGGACGGGCTGACGATATAGAGGCTGACCTTGGGGCCTTTGGGCTGGCCGTCCTGGAACCCAAACCCCATGAGTTCCTCGATGCTGAAGTCCGACGTGGCCGTATTGCCCGCCACAATGGGATCGCGGTAGAGCGTGAGAAAGCTCAGGCTGGTGGACATCACGCTGGAGAACTCATTGGGAGCCTTGTTGTTCATGGCCCCGGCGGCCTGCGCCGCCACATTCCAGCCGATGCGTTCGGCCTGACCGCGTTGGGTGCTGGCAAACTCGTTTTTGTCGAGCTTTTGGTTGGCGACCTTGGCGATGTAGAGCATCACGGCCTGCGCGCCGTCGATTTCGTCGTCTTCGGGTTTGCGGCCTTTCTTGGCATCTTCGGCGGCAAGCTGGCGGATTTCACCGCCGTCGGAAAGCAGGGCGGCGACCCCGGCCAGGTTCTTTTGCTGGATCGAATCTTCCAGCAGGATGTACAGGATCGTTCCGACCAGGAGATCGAAGCCGGTCTTGGCCCAGTGGTCTTCCAAGCCTTTGCCGTCCGGGTCCACGATCATGGTGGCGATGTTTTGAACGTCCTTGACCAGGTTCTTGTCCATGCGAATCGCGTCCAGCGGATTGAACCGGGCCGAACCTTCGTTGGCCGGGGCAAAGCGGATGCAACGCTGGCCGAGCACCTTCTCCCGGAAACCGCTGGAAAGCTCCCAGTTCTCGCCCTTGAGGTCGTTGACCAGGACCGAATGATCCCAACTGAGCAGGGTGGGAATGACGATGCCTACCCCTTTGCCGCTGCGCGTGGGCGCAAACACCAGCATATGTTCCGGCCCCTTGTGGCGCAGGTACTGGACGCGGGAGCCATCGGTATAGGCGCCGAACAGGACGCCCCCTTTGTTTTTGTCGTCGGGCAGCAAGCCGGTGGCGGCGACTTCAGCGGGTGTGGCCCAATGGGCCGAGCCATAGAGGTCGTTGCGCTGGCCGTGCACGCGGCTTTTTTCTTTCCACATCAGGGCCACGGGAATGAACATGGAAGCCAGCGCGCCAACTCCGAGAAGCACATGGGCGCGGCCCAGGACGGCGAGCACCCGCTCGCCGTATTCCTCTTTGTTGTAACTCCAGAACCAGAAGAAACAGTCCCAGGGCATAGCCATCGGTTTCAAGTTCAAGGCCCAGGCCATGTACTGACTGGTCAGCCAGCAGGCGCAAACCGTGATGAAGACCCACACGAAGATGCCCCACCAGATGAAGCGCGCCGGATCGCGCTCGGTCTTGGGGATTTGGTAAATGCTGGCGGGGCCGGCCGTCATGCTGGACCTTCAGCGTTGCAGGCCAGAGGCGCGGCGGGAGACCGTGCGCACGCGCACCGTCTCCCCGGTGGACTCAGACGCGAGCGCGCCGCGTTCCGCGACGCGCGGCGCGCTGCTTTGAACCGGGGCGTTACCCGCCAAGCCTGCCGGTTCTGCGCACCCGATGCTGTCGATTTCTGCGTCGGCCAGTTCCCAGGGCTGGCGGGTCGCCGACTGGGTTTTACGGGCGTTCAAATCGGCGTAGGAAATCTCCCCTTCCTGCACCTGGTCGTATTCATCGCAATCGACGCCGACCACGATGAAATCGTCCGAGCGGTGCGCCATCTCTCCTTCTTCCCATTCACTGCGCAGACATTGGGCGTCATCCGGCCACAAAAAAATATCGTCCGGCGATTCTTCCGGCGCTGCATGGGTTGTTGCAGGCGCTGAACCGGGTCTATTCATGAAAGCCATGCTTGAAAAGGGGGCGTTGCCCCCTGCCTCGTGGTAAACGCTCAGGCGCGCTCCAGCGCCCGATTCCTTTTGTGGGACTTGGGCGTAGCCTTGGCCTGCGGTGCAGGTTCGGGCTGTTGCTGTTGCTCTGGCCGCTGTTGCGCACGTTCGGGCTGCTGCTGCTCTTGCTGCTGCGGCTGTTCTTGCCCCTGCTGCTCCTGGCTTTTTTCTTTGGCGCGTTCCCAGTTGCCTTTGAACACGCGCGTGACGGCGCGTTCGGCGTCGCGGGCGACAAAGCGGATCTGGTCTTTCTCGCCGGTTTTTTCGTTGACGGTGTTCAGAACCTCCGCAACGTGTTCCCTGAGTTGGTTCAATTGCCACGGCCTGGTCGGGATGGCGTATTTGTCAGACAGGATGCGCGTGGCCATTTCGACGCGCAATTGGGTCTTGATGTTCTTGGTGCGGTCGCTATCCAATTGGCTCCAGCCGCCGGCGGTATCGAGGTTCAAGGCTTTGGCCGCCATGCCGCGCACCATAAGCTGGGCCTTGGCTATATCGCTTAAGCGTGCTGCCTCCGACAGGTAGATGGTTCCCTTGCCTCTGGTCGTCAGATGCGAGGGCGCGTCTTCTTTGGCGTTCTGGATTTCGATGCCCGACTTGGCAAAGGCTTCATGGAGTTCCGGCCAGGCCGGTTCGCGCGGGGCCGTATCCAGCTCTGGAATGGGGGTTTTGGCCTGTTTGCCTTCGACCACCTGCTCCATGTTGTACATATGCGCCGCGGTGACGGCGGGCTTGAGCAAAAGCACTTTTTCTGAAATGCGGTAGCCGTTATCGTCGTAGAGATCGTTGCCCTGCTCGTCGCGTTGGTATTGCAGGCGTTCGGTGCCTGCGGGGTTGTAGAACTCAAGGTTGACGCCTTCTTCTCCGAACCTGGAACGCCAGCCCAGGCTTTGCAATTGGCTGCTGCTGATCCAGCGTGGGTCTTTATAGCCCTTGGCCTGGGCGGCCGAGGCCAGTTGCAGGCCGTTGATGCCGCGCGTGGCATCGTGCGTGTCGGCCTTGCTAAACGGGGTGTAGGGCAGGCGTTCCCCGCGACTTGGATCAACAACCTTGTCCCAAGGCGCAACGCCTTGGGCGGCTTGCTGCACCAGCCGCTCGGCCAGCGCGGC
>JAIRRE010000285.1 GCA_031256125.1 Burkholderiaceae bacterium | reverse complement strand
AGACATCCGCCGCCTTTCGGCCACCGTCATGCTCATCACCGACGCGCAAGGCGTGCAATACCTCATCCGCGACGTGCCGGACATGGACCGGCACAGCCGCAAGCTGCTCGATAGGTTTTTGTAGGCCCCGTCGGCTGGGACGGAATAAAGTGAAATTCCGATCCCAGCCTCAGTCAAGCCTCGTGCCCGGAAATCAATTGACGCTGGCCAATTGTTCGAGGATGGCCGGGTTTTCCAGCGTGCTGGTGTCTTGCGTAATCGCCTCGCCCTTGGCCAGGCTGCGCAGCAGGCGGCGCATGATTTTGCCGGAGCGGGTCTTGGGCAGGTTGTCGCCGAAGCGAATGTCCCTGGGCTTGGCGATCGGGCCGATTTCCTTGGCTACCCAGTCGCGCAGTTCCTGGGCAATCTGCTTGGCCTCGTCGCCACTGGGCAGCGGGCGCTTGAGTACCACGAAAGCGCAGACCGCCTCGCCGGTCAGCTCGTCGGGGCGACCTACCACGGCGGCTTCGGCGACCAGGTCGGTCTTGGCGACCAGGGCCGATTCGATTTCCATCGTGCCCAGCCGGTGGCCGGAGACGTTGAGCACGTCGTCGATGCGCCCGGTGATGCGGAAATAGCCGTGCTCGGCATCGCGCACCGCGCCATCGCCAGCCAGGTAATAGCCCTTGAGTTCTTCGGGGAAGTAGCTCTTCTTGAAGCGATCGGGGTCGCCCCAGATGGTACGGATCATGGCAGGCCACGGGCGCTTGATGACCAGGATGCCGCCGCTGCCGTTGGGCACATCGTGGGCCGTTTCGTCCACCACCGCGATCGACAGACCCGGCAGCGGCAGCGTGCACGAGCCGGGCACCAGCGGCGTGGCGCCGGGCAGCGGGGTAATCATGTGGCCGCCGGTTTCGGTCTGCCACCAGGTATCGACGATCGGGCAACGCTCGCCGCCGACATTGCGGTAGTACCACATCCAGGCTTCGGGGTTGATCGGCTCGCCCACCGAACCGAGGATGCGCAGACTCGACAGGTTCCAGTTCTTCGGATGCACCTTGGCGTCGATTTCGGCGGTCTTGATAAGCGAACGGATGGCCGTCGGCGCGGTGTAGAACACCGTCACCTTGTGACGTTCGATCATCTGCCAAAAGCGCCCCGCATTCGGGTAAGTCGGAACGCCCTCGAACACCACCTGTGTCGCGCCCGCCGCCAGCGGCCCGTAGGCGACGTAGGTGTGGCCCGTAATCCATCCGATGTCGGCGGTACACCAGAAGACGTCTTCGGGGCGGAGATCGAACGTCCAGTCCATCGTCATCTTGGCCCACAGCAGATAACCAGCCGTGGAGTGCTGTACGCCCTTGGGTTTGCCGGTGGAACCGGAGGTATACAGGATGAACAGCGGATGCTCGGCGTTCACTGGCGCCGGCGCGCACTGCTCGCTTTGGCCCGCCAGCGCTTCGGCAAAGGTCTTGTCGCGGCCCGGCACGCGGTTCCACGCGGTGGCGGTGCGTTCATAGACCAGTACCGATTTGATCGACTCGCACCCCCCCATGTCGATTCCTTCATCGACGATGGCCTTGAGCGGCAATTCCTTGCCGCCGCGCACTTGATAATTGGCGGTGATGACCGCCACCGCGCCGGCGTCGATGATGCGTTCGTTGAGGGACTTGGCCGAAAAACCGCCGAACACCACGCTGTGCGTGGCGCCGATGCGCGCGCACGCCTGCATGGCCACCACGCCCTCGATCCCCATCGGCATGTAGATGATCACGCGGTCGCCTTTGCCAATACCCTGCGTCTTAAGCGCATTGGCAAACTGGCTTACCCGCGCCAGCAGTTGCTTGTAGGTGATGGTGGTAACGGTGCCGTCGTCGGCCTCGAAGATGATGGCGGTCTTGTTTTCGACCGGCGTGCCCATGTGCCGGTCCAGACAGTTCGCGCTGGCGTTGAGTTCACCGTCGTCGAACCAGCGGTAAAACGGCGCTTTGGATTCATCCAGCGTGTGCGTAAAAGGCTTGCTCCACACCAAGTGCTCGCGTGCGCGCCCGGCCCAAAAGCCCTCGAAATCGCGTTCGGCCTCCTGGCACAACGCCTGGTAGGCGGCCATGCCCGAAATACGCGCGCCTTTTTGCGTACGCTCGTCGGGCGGGAAGACGCGGTTTTCCACCAACACTGATTCGATAGCATTACTCATTACGAAGTCCCCTTTGTTTCCATGTTGCCGACTTTAAGGCCGGGTTTGCGATCCCCAACGGTCCGCGCCGATACCTCATAGCCGGTTTCCATTGGGCTGACGCCAGCCCAATCCCCGCGTATCCGCCATCGCACAGCGGGCGGATAACACTTCCTAGAATACGATATTTTTGTGCCCTCCTCCAAATTCCCATGAATGATTCGGCGCAAACCCCCAGCAAGACTTCCGCCAGGTCGCCGCTGCGTCCTCTGCCAGCGGTGATCTTCGCCAGCCGCTGGCTGCAATTGCCGCTTTATTTGGGCCTGATTGCGGCGCAGGCGGTGTACGTGGTGCACTTCCTGATCGAGCTGTGGCATTTGATAGAAGCGGCCCTGGGCAGCCAGAACGCCTTGCAGACGCTGGTGCACAGCATCGGCTACCGCAGCGACGCGCCA
>JAIRRE010000224.1 GCA_031256125.1 Burkholderiaceae bacterium | reverse complement strand
GCCCAGCTTCATGGTGTTGCTGCGCGGCTCGAACACGGCCAGAATGCGCTCGCCCGCGCGGCCTTGCGCATCGAGCCGCTGGCGCAGACCATCCACCGTGGTGCGGATGGCGCTGGGGTGGTGGGCAAAGTCGTCGTAAACCGTGACCGCGCCGCCGGGCAAATCGACGCTGCCGCGCACCTCCATGCGCCGCCGCACGCCGGCAAAGGCCGACAGCGCCGCGCAAGCCGCCGCCGGATCGACGCCCGCGTGCGCCGCTGCCGCGATGGCCGCCAGCGCGTTGAGTTGGTTGTGCGCGCCGGAAAGGTTCCAGCGCACCCGGCCCGCTTCCCGCAAACCATCGCGCCCGCGATGCAGCACCGCGAAATCACCGGGATCGCCTTGCGCCGAAAAGTCGGCATCAGCCTCTTGCCCGAAGCGCACCTGCTCGCTCCAACAGCCTTGCGCCAGCACGCGCGCCAGCGCCTCGCTGCCGGCGTTGACGACGACCTGTCCGGCGCGTGGCACGGTGCGCACCAGGTGGTGGAACTGGCGCTCGATGGCCGCCAAATCGGGAAAGATGTCGGCGTGGTCGAATTCCAGATTGTTGAGCACCGCCGTGCGCGGGCGGTAGTGCACGAACTTGCTGCGCTTGTCGAAAAAAGCCGTGTCGTATTCGTCGGCCTCAATGATGAAATGGCCACCACGCTTCCCTGCTTCGCAGGGTGCGCTGCCCCCCAGGGGGGCATTCGCGCCTTGGGACGGCACGGCGGCGCTCATGTTGTTTCCACGCGCGCCCAGCCGTGCCGAAATATCGAAACCCAGCGGCACGCCGCCGACCAGAAAGCCCGGTTGCAGCCCGGCGCGCTCCAGTATCCAGGCCAGCATCGCCGTGGTGGTGGTTTTGCCGTGCGTGCCCGCCACGGCCAGCACATGGCGGCCTTGCAGCACATGCTCGGCCAGCCATTGCGGGCCGCTGGTGTAGGGCAGCCCCGCGTCCATGATGGCTTCCATCAACGGGAACTTGGGCGTGCCATCTTCCAGGCGCGCGCGGCTGACCACGTTGCCGACGACGTAGAGGTCAGGCTTGAGCGCCAACTGATCCGCGCCGTAACCTTCTATCAGCCCGATGCCCAGCGCGCGAAGTTGCTCGCTCATGGGCGGATACACGCTGGCGTCGCAGCCGGTAACTGTGTGCCCCGCCTCGCGCGCCAGCGCCGCCAGCCCGCCCATGAAAGTGCCGCAAATGCCCAGAATGTGGATATGCATGAAGGGATGGTAAGGGATGGCCGGCAGCGCTGACGCGGCAACATTGAAGGAGACGCTGCTATCCCCTGTCTATACTCAGCTTCGGCTCGGCGGGAAACGGTTGAACCATAAAACGTTGAACCGTAAAACGGCGGCTGTGACGGCTGCGTTAACCGGGCCGTAAAACACAGGGAGACAAGCATGAAGACCGGCGAGGTCATCGTCGGCTTTTGCGGTGTGCGCAAGAGCCATGACGGTGAAGCGCCTGTCGCCAAGCCTTTCTACCTGGATATCTACCAATGAGTGGGGAAGGCAATGGCACAAAACATCGATCCAATCACATTGGCCGTGGTGCGCGGGGTACTGGAGACGACCCAGCGCGAAATGACCATGACGCTGGAGAAAACCGCGCGCTCCAGTGTGTTCAACGTGGCGCACGACTACAGCAACGCCATCTTCAACGCCCGCCCGGAGATGATCTTGCAGGGGCAGGACATCCCGATTCACCTGGGCGGGCTGATCCAGGCGATGAAGGAGGTCGCCAAATTCTTCGGCGACGATTTGCACGATGGCGACATCATTTACCACAACGACCCGGCCTACAAAGGCAGTCATATCGTGGATTGCTGCATGTACCGGCCGGTGTTCTACCAGGGTGAGCTGGTTTTCTGGACCGTCTGTAAGGGCCATGTGACCGATATTGGCGGCCCGGTGCCCGCCGGCTACAACCCGGATGCCAAGGAAATTTTTGCCGAGGGCTTGCGCATTCCGCCGGTCAAGCTCTGGGACCGTGGCACCGAGCGCTACGACGTGGTCAATTTCATGCTGACCAATATGCGCTCGCGCCGCGATCAGGAAGGCGATTTGAAAGCCCAACTCGGCGCGGTCAACGTTGGCGCGCGCAACCTGATCGCGTTGCTCGACAAATACGGTGTTGAAACGGTGCGCGCCTGCATCGACGAGTTGATGGACATGGCCGATCGCCACATGCGCCAGATCATCCGCGCCGTGCCCGATGGCACTTACGAAGGCCGCGCCACGCTTGAAGATTCGGGACACGGCTTCGGCGAGATCGAGATCCGGGCAACCGTGCAAATCAAGGACGATACCTGCCGCATCCAGATCGACAGCCCGCCGCAGATTCCCTATTTCATTAACTCGTACGAGGGCAATTCGATATCGGGCGTGTATCTCGGCCTGATGATGTTCGCGCAGCTCGATCCGCCGTACAACGAAGGGCTGTATCGCTGTGTGAGCGTCGATCTCGGCCCGCCGGGAACCCTGTGCAACGCGCGCGAACCGGCGCCCCACGTGAACTGCACCACTACGCCGATGGAAACGCTGGCCGACGCGGTGCGTCTGGCCTTTGAACAAGCGCAGCCTGACCGCGCCGTGGGGTCCTGGGGACATTCGAGCGGCGTCAACATCGCCGGGCACGACCCGCGCACCGGAGAGGGATACGTGACCATGGTGCTGGCTTCCCTCATATCGGGCGCCGGGGCCACGGGTTACATGGACGGCTGGCACGCCTGCGGCCCGGAAAGCTGCTTCGGCGCGCTGTATTCGGGCGATATTGAAACCCTCGAATACGCCTACCCGATCCTGATCCGGCGTTATGAATTGATCCGGGACAGCGCTGGCGCCGGCGAGTATCGCGGTGGCTGCGGCACGGTCTGGGAGGTCGAGCCGCTGGGCCATGAAATGACGGTGGTCAGTTGGGGCGAAGGGCGCAAGCTGCCCGCGATCGGAGCCAATGGCGCATCCAGCGCGCTGCCGGCCAGCAAGCTTGGACGCGTCGAATTCAAACGCCATGGCAAGGTGGTCCAGACGCACGACAAGAATGCGGTGATGCTGGTTCAGGAGGGATGTTCTTTGGCCACCTACAACCCCGGCGGCGGCGGCTGGGGGCGGCCATATCAGCGTTCGCCGGAGCGTGTCCTGGCGGACGTGCGCAATGGGCTGGTGTCAATCGAAGCGGCGCGCGCCGAGTACGGCGTGGTCATCGAACCGCAAACCCTGTCGGTCGATCTGGCAGCCACCACGGCCTTACGCGCCGCATTCGATAACCAGGCTTGAAAGGAAATATCAAATGAATAGCAAACAATTTCGCCTGGGCGTTGATGCCGGAGGGACGTTTACCGATTTCGTGCTTTCTGATGGCGATGGCCGGATGCACTTATTCAAGGCAACGTCCACCCCGGAAGATGGCACCGCCGCGATTGCCGATGGCCTGAGCCAGATCGCGCAAGCGCTGGATTTGCCGGTGCGGGAGATTTTGTCCAGGCTCGACCTGTGCGTGAACGGCACCACCGTCGCGCTCAATGCCCTGATCCAGCACAAGGGCGTGAAGACCGGACTGATTTGTACCGCCGGACACGAGGATTCGCTCGAAATTCGCCTCGGACACAAGGAAGAAGGCCATCGTTACGACGCCCGTTATCCGGCCGCCAAGATGCTGGTCGAACGCCGCCTGCGCCGGCCGATCCGCGAGCGCGTCCTGGTTGACGGCACCGTGCACACGCCGTTGAACGAGGACGACGTGCGCAACGCCTGCGCGTTTTTCCGCGCCGAGGGGGTGGAGGCCGTGGCGATCTCGCTGGTATGGTCCGTGGCCAACGATGCGCACGAGCGGCGCGCGGCGGAAATCGTCCGGGAAATGCTGCCGGGCGTTTACGTCTCGGTCGGATCGGAAGTGTTTCCGCAAATGCGCGAGTACACCCGCACCTCGACCACGGTGGTCAATGCGTATCTCGGACCGGTGCTGCAACGCTACGTCGATCACATCGAGCGGTTCTATGTCAAAAATGGCGTTCAGTCGCCGGTGCGCTTCTATCAATCCAATGGCGGAATGGCATCGACCGGCGCCATGACCTCGCGCGCCGTCGGTGCAATCAATTCCGGGCCGGCATCGGCACCGCGCGCGGCGCTGTTCGTCGCCAAGCCGTTCGGTTACCGCAACCTGATCACGATCGACATGGGGGGCACGTCGTTCGATATCACGCTGACCAAGGATGGTGTCACCAATATCAACAAGGACATCGACTTTCTGCGCTACCGCATCGGTATCCCGATGATCCAGGTCGAAACGCTTGGCGCGGGCGGCGGTTCGATTGCATGGATCGACCCCATGGGGCTGCTCAAGGTCGGCCCGCACAGTGCCGGCGCGGTGCCGGGACCCGCTTGCTACATGCGCGGCGGCGTCGAGCCGACCGTCACCGATGCCAATGTCGTACTGGGTTACCTGAACCCTGAATCGCTGCTGGGCGGGCGCGTCAAGATCGACGGTCAAGCCTCGCACCAGGCGGTGCAAACGCGCATTGCCAAGCCGCTCGGGTTGACCGTGGAAAAGGCCGCCTACGGCATCTACAACATTGTCAACATCAACATGATTAACGGTATTCGGCGCGTGTCGATCGAGCGCGGCTACGATCCGCGCGACTTCGTGCTGATCGCGGCGGGGGGCGCGACTTCGCTGCATATCGCGGGCTTGGCGCGCGAGATCGGCGTGAAGACCGTGCTGGTACCCAAACTCGCTTCCGGGTTGTGCGCGTTCGGGCAGTTGCTCTCCGATGTTAAATACAACTACCTGGCGGCCTGCCCGATGCGCATCGAGCCGGATACGTCGTTCGAGCGCATAGGGCAGCAGTTCCAGCGGCTGGAGTCCGACGCCATTTCCGCGCTCGGGCGCGAAGGCTTTGCCCGCGAGCATATTCACGTCGAGCGGCACCTGGACATGCGCTACCGCGGTCAGGTGCACGAGTGCTCGGTCAACATCGGTTCGATGGATGTCAACCGCGAAACCATTGGCAGCATCCGCCAGATGTTCGACAACCTGCACCGCCAGCTTTTTACCTACGCCGAGCCGGAAAGCCCGGTGGAAATCGTCAATATCGAAAGCACGGTCTCCGGCATGATCGATCAACCTCCGCCGCAAGCCATCGGCGCGGGCTGCGGCGAAGTTCAGAGCACGGTCAAGACACGCCGGCGCATGATCTTCGGCAAAGGCACGGATGTCGAAACGATGGATGCGCCGGTCTACGACGGCACCCTGCTGGGCGCGAGAGATGTCGTGGCCGGTCCGGCAGTGATCGAGGAGCTGACGACTTCGATCGTGCTGCCGCCAGGCTGGCGTGCGCGTCTGGACGCGAGCGGGGTCTATGTGTTGACCGACGGGGATGATGCCGGCTCAGTCTGAAACAGCGTTGCCTTGAGGCTTGCTGGGTCTTTGCTCGCTGCGCCCGAATGCAGTGGTGGCGGGCTGATGGGCGGTATGCCCGATTGGCCCCATCAAAAAAACAGCAATTGGGTTGACGGCGCCAAGCCATCTGGCGCTATATTCCGCCCCGGTCCGATGTTGCTTTCAAGCGAAGGCTGTGTGGGTCGGGTCTTGAAACATTTAGGAGACAAACAGACATGGGAACCGGCGACGTCATCGTCAGCTTTCGCGGGGTACGCAAGACCTATGACGGCCAAAGTCTGGTCGTTAAACATCTGGACTTGGACATCTACCAAGGCGAGTTCCTGACGCTGCTCGGGCCGTCCGGTTCCGGCAAGACCACCTGTTTGATGATGCTGGCCGGTTTCGAGTTTCCGACGGCTGGCGAGATTCGCCTGGAAGGTTCGCTGCTGAACACGGTGCCGCCGCACAAGCGCAACATCGGCATGGTGTTTCAGAACTACGCGCTGTTCCCTCACCTGACGGCGGAGCAAAACGTCCGATACCCCCTGACTGTGCGCAAATTTACCGCCGCCGAGCGGGTCGAGCGAGCGCATAGCGCGCTCAAGATGGTGCGCATGGATGGTTTTGCCAAACGTTATCCGGCCCAGCTTTCGGGCGGCCAGCAGCAGCGCATCGCACTGGCCCGCGCGCTGGTTTTCGCACCCAAGCTGGTGCTGATGGACGAACCGCTGGGCGCGCTGGACAAGCAACTGCGCGAACACATGCAGTACGAGTTGAAGTCGCTGCATGAAAAACTCGGATTGACCTTTGTGTACGTCACCCATGACCAGGGCGAGGCGCTCACCATGTCCGACCGCGTGGCGGTGTTCGACAAGGGCGTGGTGCAGCAGCTCGACACGGTGGATCGCCTGTATGAATCGCCTTGCAATGAGTTCGTGGCCAACTTTATCGGCGACAGCAACCGGCTGCATGGCAAGGTCACACGCATCGACGGCGACTACTGCGAGCTGCAACTGAGCGATGGCGCCCGCGTGACGGGCCGCAACGTGACGGGCGCCAGTATCGGCGCCACGGCCACCGGCTGCGTTCGCCCGGAGCGCATCCGGATCGGTAGCGGGCAGTCCATCCCCAACCTCGGTAACGTGCTGACTGGGCAAACCCGCGACATCGTTTATTTCGGCGATCACGTGCGCATGCGCTGCGCCTTGCCCGATCAGCCCGAGTGCTTCGTCAAGGTGCCGCTGGGCACACGCGCGCTCGAAAATTTCGAGCCGGGCGCGCCGATCCAGTTGACGTTCGCACCAGAATATTTACGGGTTTTTTCCTGAACCGCGCGGGCAATCCGCCAGCGGGGTTCGTCCACCGCAGTATCCACATCACAAAGGAGCCAACATGAAACAGACCGTAAAAACACGCATGGCCTTGCTGGCCGGCGCGTGCGCCATCGCACTGGGCGCACAAGCAGGCGCTCATGCCGGGGAGTTGACTGTCGTCAATTTCGGCGGCGCCAACAACGACGCGCAAAAGGCCGCTTTCAGCGGGCCGTTCGAGCAACAGACCGGCAACAAGGTCAATGTCGTCGAATATGACGGCGGGCAAGCCCCAGTCCAGGCGATGGTGCAAACCAAGCACTACACCTGGGACGCGGTGGAAGTTGAAACCGGCGACGTGGGCCGCGGTTGCGACGAAGGGCTGTACGAAAAGCTCGACTGGTCCAAGATCGCCAAGGAATCCGACCTGATGCCCGGAGCGGTGCAGCCCTGCGGCGCCGGTTTTTTCGTGTGGTCCACCGCGCTGGCCTATAACGCCGACAGACTCAAAGCAGCGCCGACCAGTTGGGCCGACTTCTGGGATGTCAAAAAATTTCCCGGCAAGCGCGGTATGCGCAAAGGCGCGCGCTACAACCTGGAATTTGCACTGATGGCCGACGGCGTAGCGCCCCAGGACGTTTACAAGGTGCTGGTCACCAAAGAGGGCCAGAACCGCGCGTTCAAAAAGCTCGACCAGCTCAAGCCCTATATCCAGTGGTGGGAAGCGGGCGCGCAGCCGGCGCAGTTTCTGGTTGCTGGCGACGTGGTGATGTCCACCGCCTATAACGGGCGCATCGACGCCGCCCGGCACGAAGGCAAGAACCTCAAAGTGGTCTGGGACGGCAGCGTTTACGATCTGGACTACTGGGCCATTCCCAAGGGTTCGCCCAACAAGGCGCTGGCCGAGCAGTACATTGCCTATACCCTGCAAGAAAAACCGCAGCAGGAATATGCACAGCACATTGCCTACGGCCCGGTGAATCTGGCAGCCCTCAAGGCGCTGCCCCCGAAGGTCCGGGCCAATCTACCGAATTCCCCCGAAAACGGCAAGAACGCGATTCTGGACAACCTGGAGTTCTGGACCGACCACGGGGACGAGCTGGAGCAGCGTTTCTCCGCGTGGGCGTCCAGGTAAGTCCCGGTGCGTCAAAACCGAACCGGCTGGCAGGTGTCAGGGTCAGGCGCTGACCATGATGCGTGCTGGCCGGCTGTCAGTCGAATTGCCAGTGAAAGATTCCGATCATGACGATCGCGGCCGGCCCGGTACCCGAATCAGCTATCGGGCTAAAACGTGAATTCAAAAGCACCCATGCGCGCAAGCGAGTTGCGGCGCTGGCGTTGATCGCGCCGCTGGCGATTTTTCTGCTGTTGATATTCGTGGTGCCCATCGCTGCGCTGCTGGTGCGTGCCGTGCAGAACCCGGAGGTGGTCGATGCCTTGCCCAGAACCGTGACCGTGCTGGCCGGCTGGGATCGCAAAACGCCGCCCCCGGATGCCGCTTACGCGGCGCTGGCCGCCGACCTTACCGCCGAGCGCGATAACGACGAGGCGGTCGGCGCGGTGGCACGCCGCCTGAACACCGAAGTACCCGGCTCGCTTTCGCTGGTTGCCAAGACCGTGCGCGCCATGCCGCTGACCGGCACAGCGGGCCAGGCGTTATCGGATGCGCAGGTGCGCGCCAAGCTGCTCGAACTCGATGACCGGTGGTCCGACTTGGCTTATTGGCAAACCATCGCCCGGAACGGCAGCCGCTACACCCCTTATTACCTGCTCGCCGCGCTGGATCACCGGCAAAACGCCTTGGGCCATATCGAGCCGACCGACTCCGATCACCGCATTTACGTCACCGTATTCGCGCGCACCTTTTTAATCAGCACGGTGGTGACCTTGCTGGCGCTCATGCTCGGTTATCCGCTGGCGTATTGGATTTCCACGCTTTCGGAACGCCGCGCCAACCTGGTCATGGTGCTGGTCTTGATTCCGTTCTGGACCTCGATTCTGGTGCGCGCCACGGCCTGGATCGTGCTGCTGCAAAGCGAGGGGCTGGTCAACCACGCGCTGATCGGCCTGGGCCTCATTCACCATCCGCTGGCGCTGCTGTTCAATCGCGTGGGCGTCTATATTTCAATGACGCATATCCTGCTGCCGTTCATGATCTTGCCGTTGTACAGCGTGATGAAATCTATCCCGACCACGTACCAACGTGCAGCGGTGTCACTGGGCAGCCATCCGTTTGCCGCGTTCTGGCGCGTGTACGTGCCGCAGACCTATCCGGGCGTGGGCGCCGGGGTGTTGCTGGTTTTCATTCTGGCGCTGGG
The DNA here is from genome assembly GCA_031256125.1 of Burkholderiaceae bacterium. Lineage (GTDB taxonomy): Bacteria > Pseudomonadota > Gammaproteobacteria > Burkholderiales > Burkholderiaceae_C > Ottowia. The sequence goes on along the minus strand of JAIRRE010000224.1, from coordinate 523 downwards.
CTACTACATCACCCCCGCATTGCTGGGCGGGCCGGACGATCAAATGGTCAGCTACTACGTGGCCTACTTCACCAACGTCGCCATCAATTGGGGCATGGCGTGCGCTTTGGGCGCGCTGTTGCTGGCTGCCACCCTGGTGCTGTACGGCGTGTACGAGCGCTTCACGCGCGTCAAGGCAAGCGCCGCTTGAGTTTTGAGAAGGTGACCCATGAAATTCGCCAAGCCGTTATTCGCACCGCACACCTCGCTTATCGAACGCCTCTGGTACTTCGCGCTGCGCGGCTTGGCGGCGCTCACGCTGCTCTATCTGGTGTTGCCGGTGCTGGCGATCATCCCGCTGTCGTTTTCGTCCAGCACATTTCTGGTGTACCCCATTCCGAGCTTTTCGCTGCGCTGGTACCAGCATCTGATCGCTTCCGATGAATGGCGTCTGGCCGCTAAAAACAGCTTCATCATCGCGCCTTCGGCCACAGTCCTGGCGACGGTGCTGGGCACCCTGGCCGCCATCGGGTTGAACAAGGCC